>JAWLDL010000104.1:0-7093 GCA_041686675.1 Spirochaetia bacterium
GTCGAGGCCGACTTTCACCACAGCGCTCTGATCCCGCCCGGAGACGACGACCGCGTTATCCTCGGCCGCGTAGTCGAGGCCGTTGAGGTGGAGCCAGTCCGCCTCGTCCAGGTTCACGGGCCGGCGGGGTCGCTCGGGGTCGAGGATGTTGCGAAAATCGAGGCGCCGAACGACGGATCCGGAGTCGCGATCGAGCTCGACGACCGCATCCTCCACGGAGCCGGGGCCCGCGCTGAGGGCGAGGAGGTTTCCGTCGGGAAGCTCTGCGGCATCGTGATGCAGGCCCTCAGGTACCTCGAAGCCGTCCCACGGCGTGCGCCCGAGCCAGTCCATCTGCACCACACGGTTCTCTTTCTGGACCATGAGGTCGCCGTTTTCGAGGGGCGCGAGCACGTGGCCGTAGTCCTCGGTGTAGATCCACCGCACGCGGCCGTGGGTATCGACCACCGAGGCGAGGGGAATATAGGTTCCCTCGTCGTCATAGGCGGCAAGGTGGAGCAGCATCATGCCGTCGCTGATGCGCTCGGGGAGCAGCCGCTCGAGGTGAACCTCGGGATAATGCTCGGGAAGCGGAGCTGTCCGGAGCGTGCGGACGATCTCGGTTACCTCGCCGTCGCGGGCGGTGGCCGTGAAGGTGATGTGATTCTCGTAGTCGGGATAGAGCCCGAGCACCGGAACGCTGTGCTCGGTGCGAAACTCGCCGCGGGTGAAGCGCAGGTCTTCGCCGTCCAGGCCGGCAACCTCGACAGCAAGCCGCACGGGTTCCGGGCTTCGCACCGTTGCGAGGGCGGACAGCGGGGCAGCCTCGGAGCGTCGGAGCTCAACGTTCACCGGAGACGACTCACCGAAGAGCCCGCCGGCCAGTGCAGCGCCGAGCCCGACGGCAACCACGAGTGCAGCGACGCCGGCTGTCCGGGCGCCCTGAGGCAGTCCGCGCCGCGACTTCACCGGCCGTACGCCTCGAACAGGGGAGGATTCGCGGCGGCCCACTGGTCGATGGTGGCGCAGGTGAAGCCGCTCGCGCGGTATGAGCGGAGCCGATCGAGGTCGGCGGCGGTCGCCGGGAGATCCGCTCGAGCCGACTCCAGGACGTCAGCGAGGTAGGGATGCTTCGACCACATTCCCGGAGCGAGACGAAAATGCACCCACTGTCCGCGCTTTTCACCTTCGAGCAGGCCGGCGTACCTCAGGCGGGTAAGGTGCCGCGAGGTATTGGACTGACCGAGGCCGAGCACGGCCTCGATCTCACACGAGCAGAGGTCCTCCGCCTCCCATAACAGGCTCACCACGCGCAGACGTGTCTCATCAGCAAGTGCTTTGAGGAGAGTGAGGGTATCTTCCACGCAGTATTCCTCCGAAGCCGTCGACGCTATGGCCGCGAGCACTATGACGACGGTGCCAATGCCTCGCGCGGAAACCAGTGTACCGTCCGATTGGTGAATCTCACAAGGCTCAGCATGACCGGAACCTCCACGAGGACGCCGACCACGGTCGCCAGTGCAGCGCCGGAGGAGAGTCCGAACAGGCTCACCGCGACTGCGACTGCCAGCTCGAAAAAATTGCTCGCGCCGATCATGGCGCCGGGACCCGCAACCGCGTGGGGCAACTTCCACAGACGTGCCCAGCCGTAGGCGAATCCGTAGATGAAGTAGGTCTGCACCACCAGGGGGACGGCGATAAGGGCAATATGGAGAGGGTTCGCCAGAATGATCTCGCCCTGGAAGGAGAAGAGGATGATGAGTGTCAGAAGCAGGCCGACAGTTGTTACCCCGTTGAACTTTGCGACGAACACGTTTTCGAAGTAGTCGAGCCCGCGCCGGCGGACGATGAGAACGCGGGAGAGATACCCCGCCGCGAGCGGAATCACCACGAAGAGAACCACCGAGAGAAACAGGGTGTCGTACGGGACGGTGATATTGCTGATACCGAGCAGCAGCGCCACGATCGGCGTGAAGGCGACGAGAATGATGAGGTCGTTGACAGCAACCTGGACCAGCGTATAGGCAGGATCACCGTCGGAGAGGTGGCTCCAGACGAAGACCATCGCCGTACAGGGGGCGGCGCCGAGCAGCACTGCTCCCGCGAGGTACTCCCTGCTCAGCTCCGGCCCGATCCAGGGCCGAAAGACCACGTTGAGGAAGAACCACGCGAAGACGTACATGGTGAACGGTTTCACGAGCCAGTTGGTCACCGTGGTCACCGTGAGACCTTTCGGCTGCTTCGTCGCGCGCACGATGCTTGCAAAGTCCACCTTCAGCATCATCGGGTAGATCATGAGCCAGATGAGCACCGCCACCGGGATGGACACCCGGGCGTACTCCATCGTGCTCAGGAACTCGGGAATGGTCGGGATGAATCGTCCGATGAGCACACCGATCACGATGCAGGCGATTACCCAGAGAGACAGGTATTTTTCGAAAAACCCGATTGATCGAGTCCCGGCCTGCACGTCGCGGGCAGATTCGTGTGCCATGCTTCCTCCTCTGTGCATATGACGAAATGAGCAAGTACGCATATAATCTATCGTGTGAGCCCCGAGGGCGTCAACAAGCGCGCGCACGGCACGCCGTCCTATCGGGGAAACGGTAGAAGCCCGTACCGCGCCTTGAGCTCGAGCACACGCCGTGTGCCGCTCACGAGCTCTTCGTAGGAAATCATTCCCTGTTCCACCAGCTCAACGGTCGCCGCAACGAGCTCGTCCACATTGTAGCGGGCGTGCACGAGGATGATATCGACTCCCGCCTGCATGGAAAGCTCGATTGCCTCGACAATATCGTAGTTCCGCGAGATTGCTCCCATTGCAACGCCGTCCGAAATGACCACGCCCGAGAAGCCGAAATCCTCCCGGAGGATTCCCGTGATGATCCGCCGCGACAGTGTCGCAGGATAGCGAGAGTCGAGAGCCGGCAGCAGAAGATGAGCGGTCATGATGGCGGGGGCGCCCGAGTCGACCGCGGCGCGGAACGGTGGCAGGTGACGATCGTAGAGCTCACCCTGCGAGAGGCAAACGACCGGAAGTCGTCCGTGAGAGTCGACGGCCGTGCTTCCGTGGCCCGGAAAGTGCTTGGGCACCGCGATAACACCGGCCCGCTCCGCTCCGGAGAGATAGGCGCGCCCGAAGTCGCCGACGAGCCCCGGCTCCTCGGCGAAGGCACGATCCCCGATGATACTGTCGTCGGCGTGCTCGTAGACGTCCAGAACCGGCGCGAAGTTCATGTTTATGCCCACCGCCGCGAGCTCCGCGTTGACCACGTACGACGCGGCTTCCACATAGTCCTCGTCACCGTGACGCGCCCAGGCGCGCGCGGCGGGGAACTGAGGCATGTCCGGGAGCCGAAGCGCTGCTACGCGACCACCCTCCTGGTCGGCCGCCAGCAGCAGACCTACCGTCGGAGAGGAGGACAGGGCGGCGTGCTGCAGGTCGGCGGTGAGCGCGCTCACCTGAGCCCTATCGACCACGTTTCGCGGATACACGATGAAACCGCCCACCAGACCGTCGCTCACCAGACGCAGCTCTTCCTCCGTCGGCTCGGGGTCCGCGAGCCAGGTGATGAAACGCTGGCCCACGAGCTGCTCGAGGCTCATGTGCTCGAGCGCGTCCTCCACGAGTCTGTTGCGCGCGCGCCGGGAGGGTATCTCCGCGAGTGGGAGTCGCTGTACTCCGTCCGATACCAGGCGTGTGCCGCGTCCCTCATTCACGGATGCACAGGAGGCGAGAACGAGAAAGGACAGTGCAAAAAGGATTCCCGCGGCCGGATGTAGTCGGGCGGTCACGAATACGGATATTATGATCAATTGGAAGTATTGTCACCTCGTACCGGAGGTCAATCAGTTCAGGAGAGACCCAATGACCGGTGAACAACGCGGAGAGCTCAGGGAACTCATCCGGCAGAAGATAGAGCAACTCGTCGCCTCCATGCCCTATCTCGAGGAGGAGACACAGGCTATCGCGCCGAGTGTCAGCCTCGGGCGGCTCACTCGAATGGAGGCGCTCAACGACAAGGGGGTCAACGAGCACGTGCTCGAACAGAATCGACGCCAGCTTCAACGGCTCGCTAATGCTCTGAAGCGCGTGGATACCGACGAGTATGGTCGCTGTATCCGCTGCGGCGGAGAGATTCCCCTCGAGCGGCTGCGCGTGGTGCCGGAGGCACTCGTGTGCGTTCCCTGCGCCGAGAAGAAGCGCGGGTAGCCGCGCCGCACCGCACTACCCGTACCCAACAGATGTGTGCTACAATCCGCGCACAGTATGAGTGAGCTGCAGGCAATCGTCGACGCGTTGAGATCCGACCAGGATTTCATGAGATGCGTCACACGGTGGGAGCGGGTTCCACCACGGGAGGGGAGCTACGACGACCTGCCGGCCGATCTTCATCCGATTCTCAGGGAGACGCTGGCCTCGAGAGGTGTGGAGCGCCTCTACAGTCATCAGGCGGAGTCCTACCGAACTGTTCGCGCCGGAAAGAACGCGGTAGTCGTTACGCCGACGGCCTCGGGAAAGACCCTCTGTTACAATCTCCCGGTTCTCCAGACCATCCTCGAACAGCCCGAGACCAGGGCGCTCTACCTCTTCCCGACGAAAGCGCTGTCCCAGGATCAGCAGTCGGAGCTCAACGATTCCATCCTCTACGGTGATCTGCCGGTGAAGGTGGCAACCTACGACGGCGACACGCCGGCCTCGGTGCGCGCCTCCGCCCGTACCACCGGGCAGGTCATCATTTCGAACCCCGACATGCTGCACTCGGGAGTGCTGCCGAACCATCCCAAGTGGATCACCTTCCTGAAGAACCTCAAGTTCGTGGTCGTCGATGAGCTTCACAGTTATCGCGGGGTCTTCGGTTCTCACGTCACCAACGTCATCCGGCGTCTCAAGCGCATTGCCCGTTTCTACGGCACCGATCCGGTGTTCATCTGCTCTTCGGCGACAATAGGGAACCCCGCAGAGCTCGCCCGGCAGATCCTCGGCGACGAGGTCACCCTCATCGACCGAAATGGCGCACCCTCCGGAGAGAAACATCTCGTGCTCTACAACCCGCCCATGGTGGACCAGGTGCAGGGTATCCGGCGGGGCGTGGTAAACGAGGCGCAGAGAATCGCGCTGCGTCTGCTGCGCGCGAAGGTGAAGACGATCGTCTTCGCGAAATCCCGCGTTCGCACGGAGCTCATCGCGTCGTACATCAACAAGAGCCTCGAGAATGTCTACACCGACAACGAGCGCATTCGCGTGGAGGCCTACCGCGGCGGCTATCTGCCGAGCGAGCGCCGGGCGGTCGAGAAGGGCCTGCGCGACGGGAGCATTCAGGGGGTTGTCTCGACCAATGCCCTCGAGCTCGGTATCGATATCGGCGGCCTCGATGCTGCCGTGCTCGGCGGGTTTCCCGGTTCCATTTCGAGCTCCTGGCAGCAGGCGGGGCGCGCCGGGCGAAAGAGCAGCGTGTCCCTCGCCGTGCTCGTCTCCTCCTCGGCACCCCTTGATCAGTACATGGTGACTCACGGTGACTACTTCTTCGGCCGCAGTCCGGAATCCGCCTTCGTGGACCCCGACAACATGTACATTCTGCTCGATCATCTCAAGTGCGCGGTGTTCGAGCTTCCCTTCTCCGACGGGGAGGCCTACGCAGAAGGTCCGGTGGAGGAATACCTGGCCTATCTCGAGGAGCAGGGGACGATCCGGCGTACCGGGAACAAATACTACTGGGCAGATCGTGCCTACCCCGCAGAGGGGATATCCCTGCGAAGCGCCACATCCGACAACGTCGTCATCGTCGATACCACGCACGGCCGTGACGCCGTCATCGGAGAGATGGACCGCCCCTCGGCCAAGGAGATGCTCTTCGACAACGCCATCTACATCCACCGCGGCGATCAGTTCGTCGTAAAGCAGCTCGATCTTCCGAACCGGCGCGCCTACGTGGAGCGGACCTCGGTGAATTACTTCACAGACGCCCTCGTCAAGCGCGATATCAAGGTGCTCGAGGAAGACTATAGCCGGGAGGCGGCCGGCGCGGATGCTGTGATCGGTGACGTGCTCGTTCGCACGCAGGTCGCCAAGTTCAAGAAGATCCGCTACCACAGCCACGAGAACGTCGGCTACGGCGACATATCCCTTCCCGAGGAGGAGATGCACACCCGCAGCGTCGCCCTCGTATTCGGTGAGGGAACCGCTGCGGGCAGCTCCCTTGCGGCGCTTCCCCCCGAGAGTCACGCGGGGACCATCGCCCGGCTCGGCACGGTGATCAAGAACGTCGCCCCGGTCTTCCTTCTCTGCGAGCCGCGTGACATCGGGATCGCCGAGCGCATCCGTGACCCCCACTTCGGCGCGCCCTGCCTCTACGTCTACGACTCATATCCCGGCGGAAGCGGTCTCGCCGAGGCCTTTGTACGGGCGGCGCCGCAGGTGCTGGATGCTGCGCTGGATCTCGTTTCGACCTGCCCCTGCGAGGAGGGCTGTCCATCCTGCGTGGGGCCGCGCGACGCGCGGGAAGAGGTGGACCGGAATCCCAAGCAGGCGGTTCTTGATTTCCTCCGAGGATGGCGCACGGCATGGGTGCAGACCTCTACGAGCGGCTGAAGCATCTCAAGCGGACGGGGCCGGGACGAAGCCCGCGTGCAGGGCAGGAAGATGGTCGCGGGACTGACGGTGGCGGCGGTCCCGGCGCCGGCCCCGGCCGCAGTGCCGGCGATCCGATGCAGCTCGAGCCCCCGGCCGGATGGGAGCGCATCTCAGCCGGCGTGTGGCGGCGAGTCGTGTATCGGCCGAGTGATGACGCCGCGTACCTGTACGGGCTGCTCGCCGGCGCCGGGACGTCGGGGGAGGCGTCCGCCGCGTCCGGTGCGTCCGCCGCGTCCGGTGCGGGCGCCGCGTCCGCGTGCGCGCTGGTGCCGCCGGGGTTCGGGCCCGAGCGGCTGGTGTTTTTCGACGCCGAGACCACCGGATTGTCATCGGGCGCCGGCACGAGCGTCTTTCTCGTGGGCTTTGCGCGGATCGGGCAAGAGGGAATCACCACCGAGCAGCTCTTCATGGCGGACTATCCCGCCGAGGCGGAGTTCCTGCGGGGCGTAGCGGAACGCATCGGCGAAGATGATCTTGCAG
>JAWLDL010000105.1:0-7069 GCA_041686675.1 Spirochaetia bacterium
CGTCGAGCGTTCATACTGCGACAGTGTACGTTGAGCTCCCAGCCCTACACAAGGAGCGGGAGACCACCAGGTGGAGCGTGGTGTTGCCGTCACGCATGGACCTGCTCCTCTCGATGTCGGTGCTCGGGATGCTCGGCGAAATACGACGCCACGTGGTGCTTTATCTCCTCGTAGGACTCGAGCTGCTGCACCTGCGCGGCGAGACGGTGACCGAAGGCGAGGTTTTTCAGGAAGTAGGCGTAGAATCGCCGTGAGCGGGTGACAAAGAAGGCTTCCGGTAGCATCGCCTCGAGGAGCTCGTGAAAGCGGCCTGCGACGGCCGCGAGGTCGACGGCGCCACCGGCCAGCTCCGCCCGTATCTCGGCGAAAATCCAGGGCTTCTGTGCAGCCGCTCGTCCGATCATCACGCCCTCCACGCCGGTTTCCTCCGCGCGGGCGCGCACCGACGCGGCGTCGGAGATGTCGCCGCTCCCGTACAGGGGAATGGAGAGCGCCTCGCGAAGCCGGGCGACATAGCTCCAGCGTGAGGGGCGGCTGTAGGACTGCCTGCGAAAGCGCGGATGGAGGGTGAGGAAACTCGCCCCGGCCGCTTCGAGGGCGCGTGCGAAATCCACGAGGTCATCAGGGTCTTCGCCGGTTCCGAGGCGGAACTTGGCGGAGACGGTCTTTCCGGGCGCCACGGCGCGGATGCGTTCGATGAGGCGCGCGGCGGCATCGGGGTGCTGCATCCAGGTGACGCCGGCGCCGCGTTTGGCAATCTGCGGCGCGCTGCACCCCATGTTGACGTCGATGCCGTGGACGGGCTCCTCGGCGAGCCGGCGTGCGGCCTCGATAATTGCCTCGGCACTTCGGCCGACAAGCTGATAGACGAGTTGCTGCGGATCGGGGCGGGGATCGCGGTAGGCGTACTCGAAGGGCGTGCCGCCGAGAAACGCCTCTGCGCTGATCATCTCCGAAAAGTACAGGTCGCAGCCTCCGTACTCGCCGACGAGGGTGCGAAAAGCCGGATGGGTGAGCGTCGCCATGGGTGCAAGAATAAGCCGCGGGTCCGGTGTCACGCGGATAGCCTAGCAGTACCACGAGGAACTTTCAAGCAAGGAGGATTGACATACCAAACATTTGTCTGGTATTGTATGAGCGATGGCATATTCCGAGCCTGGGAAAACACGCACTGAAATCTATCATTTTGTCCGGAATCGTATCGTCTCCGGAAATCCTCCCACCGTGCGCGAGGTGCAAGAGGCATTCGGATTCAAGGCCGTGCAGAGCGCCCGCGAGCATCTCGAGGGACTCGTGAGCGAGGGGCTACTCGAGAAAACACCGGGCAAGGCACGGGGATATCGTCTTCCCGGCCGGGAGAATCGGCCTGCCGCCCTCGTTCCTCTGCTCGGTCGGGTGCAGGCCGGTGCACTTACCACCGCCACGGAGGATCTCGAGGGGTACGTGGCCGTGCGCTCGCGGTTTCGCAGTGAGGACCTCTTTGCCCTGCGCGTGCGGGGTGAGAGCATGAGGGACGCCGCCATTCTCGACGGAGACATCGTCATCGTGCGGCGTTCAGCGACCGCTGATCACGGGGACATCGTGGTTGCTCTCGTCGAGGACGAGGCGACGGTGAAGCGGCTCCACCGGCGGGCGGGCCGCATCGAGTTGCACCCGGAGAATCCGGCATTCGACCCCATCATTCCGGAACATACGGCACAGTTTTCCCTCCTCGGCAGGGTCATTGAAGTGCGGCGCTATCTCGACTCGACCGTCCGGCCCTACCCGGAGGCGTAGACCCTACCCGGAGGCGCAGAGGAGAACGGCAAGCATGTCGGCACCCATTCCGAAAGATATTCCGCTCGTACGCGCACGTGACCTCGAGCAGTCACACCGCCCCGCGGGATCCGTTATCGACCTCACCGGCCGCCTTGCCCATTTTCGCGGCATCGGTACGACGACGCTTGCCGCCGTGCTCACCGCACGCATGCAGGCTGCAGGGCAGACGGTCGCCTGGATATCGGCGACTGCGGATGTGGTGTATCCGCCCGATCTCGCCGCCGCGGGTGTCGATCTTCGGGCGCTGGCCTTCGTCTTTGCTGCGGATGCGCTGCAGGCGGCCCGCGCCGCCGAGCATCTGCTTCGCTCGCGTGCGTTCGCTCTCCTCGTCGTCGACCTCGAGGACGGCGCAGGAATCTCCGATGCGGCCCAGGGGCGGCTGCTGCGGCTGGCCCGAAACGGAGAGGCCGGGGTTTTGTGCATCTCGCACGGGGACAGACCGCTGCGTGGATCGATGATCTCGCTGCGCGGTTTGGTGTCGCGGGAGCGGACTGCCGGTGGGCGGTATCGCGTGCGGGTTCGCATCACCCGGGATAAGCAGGGTGGACCGGGAGTGCGCTCGGGGGAGGACTGCTATGCCCCGACCGGCATGCGTTAATCTTCCCGAGCTCTCGCTGCAGGTACTCTTTCGAAGGCGACCGCAGTGGCGCGAGCACCCTGCAGCGGTCGTCGCCTCGAGCCGCCCCCTCGCGCGCATCGAAGCGCTCAACCGCCCGGCAGCCGCCCTCGGTATCCGGCGTGGTATGCGCTACGCAACCGCCCTGTCGCTCGCATCGCAGCTGCGTGCGGACATCGTCTCGCAGCAGGATCTCGCAGGGGCCCGGGATGAAGTCCGACAGATCCTCTCGGATTTCAGCCCCGACATCGAGCGCTGCAGCTTCGATCCCGAGATCTTCTGGATGGACACCCGGGGGCTGCTCCCCCTCTTCGACTCCCGCCGTGAATGGGCCGATCTCATAAAGTCGCGCCTTGCAGAGCACGGGTTTCATGCAAACATCGCCGTCGGCTTTACCCGTTTCGGAACCTTTGCCTGGGCAAAGCGGCGCAAGAAGGTGCGTGTATTCGAGACCCCGGAGGAAGAGGCGACGGCCGCCGTCGAAACACCCCTCTCTCTCCTGCCCGTTCCGCCGCGCATTCTCGAGCTCACCGAGAGCCTCGGCCTGAGGACCGTCGGGGAGTTCACCGCCCTGCCCCGCGAGGACATTCGAAAGCGCCTCGGGGCAGAGGCACTTGCGATTTACCGCTTTGCAACCGACCGCGAGAATCTCCCCCTGCAGGCCGAGCCGATCGACGAGGAGCCGATCACCTCCCTCTCTCCCCTCGCCCCGATTCGCAGCACGGGCATGCTCGAGCATGCCGTCTTTCGACTTCTCGCAGAGCTCCTCGCGCACGTAACACAGCGGGGCGAGAGTGTGCGGGAGCTCCTCATCACCCTCGAGTTCGAAGGCGGCACGCAACACACAGAGCGCATCACCCCGGCACACCCGAGCCGTCGAGTGGAGACGCTGCAGCGGCTCGTACATCTGAGACTCGAGAACCTCACTCTTTCCGCCGCGGTCATCCGGATTCAGCTCGAGGCGGATCGGGTGGAGGTGAGCTTCAGGCAGGAAGAGCTCTTTGTCGCCGACGGCGGACGCGATCTCACCGACGCGGAGAAAGCCCTCGCAGCCGTGCGCGCGGAGCTCGGAGACGAGGCGGTGGCCGGCACACGTCTCTTCGAGGAGTACCGACCGGAGGAACAGTTTGCCTTCGAGGCGGACGGCACGTTGCACCCGCCGGCCGTAGGCGGTTCACGGCCCTCCGAGCGGGCGGACGGCGCGGCCGCGACCGCCGGGCCGCACGGGGCAGCTGCAACCGCCGGGCCGCGCCTGGTGCGACGCATAAGGCGCACGCCGCTCTCGATACCGGCTCCGCATGAGGAGAGGCCGGCCGACGGCCCGTTCGCAGTCTCCGGACAGTGGTGGCGAAGCGAGGAGACGAATCGAAGCTACTACTATCTGCATCTGCCTGACGGCCGCACACTCTGGATCTATTTCGACGGGAGTAGCGGCAGCTGGATCCAGCAGGGAAGCGTTGATTGAGTCGCCGAGCACGGGAAACTGAGATGAGCACGCAGGTCTACGCCCCGTTGTGGTGCAAGAGCAACTTCTCATTCCTCGAGGGAGCAAGCAGCCCCGAAGAGCTGGTCGGCGCTGCACATGCCCTCGGTCTCTCGCATATCGCACTTACAGACCGGGACGGGCTCTACGGGGTCGTTGCCGCCTTCCTCGAGGCGAAACGTCTCGGCGTTCATCTCATCATCGGCTCGGAGATCACCGTCGAGGACGGCTCGCGGGTCGTTCTTCTCGCCCGCACACGTGAGGGATACCGGAATCAGAGCCGCCTCATTACCACAGGCCGCATGCGAAGCCCCAAGGGCCTGAGCGAGGTCTCCTGGAACGAGGTAGCCGCACATGCGGCGGGGAATACCGCCGTCTGGGTCAACGGATATACCGGGCACGCGCATGGGGCGGCGGTCCTCGCCGATGCCTTCGGGGAGACGGCTTTCATCGGCATCCCGCGCCATTATCGCCCCGAGGACACCGAGCGGGAGGCACGCGCCCGGGAAGTTGCCGGGCACTACGGGCTCTCCCTCGTTGCAGCCGGGGAGGTGCTCTACCACCACCCTTCGAGACGCATGTTGCAGGATACCCTCACGAGCATCCGCTACGGCATCACCCTCGAGGAGGCGGGAACGCGCCTTCGACCGAATGCGGAGTTCGCCCTCAAGAGCGCCCCCGCCGCGTCGGCCCTCTACAGGGATGCGCCGGAGCTTCTTGCACACAGCCTCGAGATCGCCGAGTCCTGCACGTTCTCCCTCGAAGAAATAGAGTATCGCTATCCATCGGAGTCCCTTCCGAGCGGCTATACCACCTCCGGACGGCTGCGTGAGCTCACCTACAACGGCGCCGGGCACCGCTACGAGGGAGAGGTCCCCGCAGACGTGCGGCAGCAACTCGAGCGCGAGCTCTCGGTCATCGATGACCTCGACTACTGCGGTTACTTCCTCACCATGTGGGAAATCGTCGACTACTGCCGGCGAAACGGCATCCTCTGTCAGGGGCGGGGGTCGGCGGCGAACTCGGCGGTGTGCTACTGCCTCGGCATCACCGCCATCGATCCGGTGCGCATGAACCTGCTCTTCGAACGCTTCATCTCCCGCGAGCGCGCGGAGCCACCGGACATTGACCTCGACATCGAGCACCGCCGCCGTGAGGAGGTCATCCAGCACGTCTACGACAAGTACGGGCGCTCCCACGCAGCCATGGTGGCAAATGTCATCCGGTACCGGTTGAAGTCCGCGGTGCGGGATGTGGGAAAGGCGCTCGGCATCTCGGAGGTCGCCCTCGACCGCCTGGCAAAGCTCGTCTCACACCGCGAGAGCAACCTCGAGGCGGCGGTCGAGCAGGCGGGCATCGACGAAGAGAGCCGACTGTCCCACGTGTTCAGGCGCCTGGTGAACGAAATCCTCGACTTTCCCCGGCATCTCTCCATTCATCCCGGGGGCTTTCTCCTCGGAAGCGAGCCGGTCCACGACATCGTGCCGGTGGAAAACGCGACCATGGAGGACCGCACCGTCATCCAGTGGGACAAACGGGACGTGGAAGCAATGAACCTCTTCAAGGTCGATCTCCTCGGCCTCGGCGCGCTCACGCATCTCGATTATGCCTTCCGCCTCATTCGCACCCACACCGGCGGCACCTTCTCCATGGCGAGCATACCCGGCCGCGATCGCGCGGTCTTCGAGATGATCTCCCGCGCGGACACCGTCGGCGTTTTTCAACTCGAGAGCCGCGCCCAGATGGCGATGCTCCCCCGCCTGCGCCCGCGCGAGTTCTACGATCTCGTCATCGAGGTAAGCATCGTCCGCCCCGGCCCGATTACCGGGGGCATGGTGCACCCCTACCTCAGGCGCCGCGCCGGTGAGGAAACGGTGGAGTTTCCCCACCCGAAACTCGAGCCCGTGCTGCAGAAAACTCTCGGCGTACCGCTGTTTCAGGAGCAGGTCATGCGCCTCGCGGTCATCGCGGCCGACTACACGCCGGGAGAGGCGGATCAGCTGCGCCGCGACATGGCCGCCTGGCGAAAGAGCGGGCGCATCGAGCAGCATCGCGAGAAGCTCATCTTCCGCATGACAGAGAAGGGCATCCGCGAAGAGTTTGCCGAGCGGGTTTTCGAGCAGATCCGCGGCTTCGGTGAGTACGGATTCCCCGAGAGCCACGCCGCGAGTTTCGCCTACATCGCCTGGTGCACGGCCTGGGTCAAGCAGCACTATCCGGCCGCCTTTGCCTGCGCCCTGCTCAATGCGTGGCCCATGGGCTTCTACGCCCCCTCCACCATCGTGGAGGACGCCCGCCGCCACGGCGTGGAGGTCTTGCCGGTAAGCGTCCTCGAGTCGAGCTGGGAGTGCACGCTGGTTCCCGCGGCCGGCCGCCCCGGCGCGGCTCGTGGCCGCCTACAGCGCGGCCGCCGCGACGGCCGGTGGGCCATCCGGATGGGGCTTCGCTACGTCAAAGGGCTCGGCGCCGCCGACTGGAAGCGCATCGCGGGTGCCCGGGCGAGCCGCCCGCAGAGCCTGGCCGACTTCCTGCGCGCCGCGCGGCTCTCCGAAGACGTAAAACAGCATCTCGCCCAATCCGGAGCGTTTTCCTGCTTCGATCCCGACCGACGGAACGCCCTGTGGCAGGCCTCCACCCGCGGGCGCACAGACGGTACCGAACGCGGCGGGGACACCCGTGCCGCGGGCACCGGCGACTGGGTGCAGCTTCTCGACAGCGCGGTACAGTCCCCGGACTTCCCCGCCCTCAGCGATTACGAGACCATTGCCTGGGACTACGGGTTCAGCTACCACAGCACTACCGGCCATCCCATGGAGCCGCATCGGGAGGAGATTAGCGCACGCGGCCTTCCGACCGCTCGTGAGCTCGGTCGCCTCCCCGACGGCCGCATCGCCTCCTACGTGGGACTCGTCATCTGTCGCCAGCGACCTGAAACCGCGTCGGGGACGCTCTTCATGACCCTGGAGGATGAAACCGGCTTCGTGAACCTCGTGGTATGGAAGGATACCTATGAGCGCTACCGCACGAAGCTGCTCACGCAGGCGGTTCTCGGGGTCACCGGCAAGCTGCAATCAAAGGAGGGGCTCGTACATCTGGTCGTGCAGAGTATCTGGAAGCCGGAGCTCACTCGCCGGCCCACGACGGTGCAGAGT
>JAWLDL010000106.1:0-7055 GCA_041686675.1 Spirochaetia bacterium
CAGAAGCTGGGAATCGAGCACCTGGTCAACGATCGACCCCAATATCTTCCCAAGTATGCACTTGCGTGAGTTCTGGCATCAAGGTTCGTGACAGTTCACGATATTTGCGCTCGACGTACCCGTGGATTCGGCCCGGGTGGAGCCTCCCGCACAGGCAGCACGGGATTGTGCGGCCTTCGGTACGGAATCGATGGACGAAATCGGATAGGTTGTAGTCGATGGCTGTGGTGTTGTCACAGTTGTCACCGGCGCTTCCGTTGTCTCACCAACGGGGCGCCCTTTTCATTGGTCGGCGAGGCAGGAAAACTTCCTGGTCAGCCCACCGAGTCCATTATCGGCAGGTTTCTCAATTCACGGAAAGTTAGGCTGGCGGGGAACAGCATCTCGCGACGGCGTGTGCACTGTGAGCCTATTTGACTCATATCGATGAGTCAGATACTCTCAATACATGAGCAAACGACTTCAGGTGCTGCTTGATGAGGCCGAATACGACGAGATCAAGCGTATTGCAGGCGAGAACGGCATGACCACGGCGGAGTGGGTTCGGGCGGTGCTACGGAGGGCCAGACGAGACTACCCTCGCATGCGGTCTGAGCGAAAGCTCGCTGCGCTCGATGCTGCTACGGCGTACGAGTATCCAACTGCCGACATTGGACAGATGCTCGGCGAGATCGAAGAGGGGTATGGCAGTGGTCTTCATTGACTCGAACATCCCGATGTACCTGATCGGTGCCCCTCATCCAAACAAGCAGCTTGCCGAGATCGTGCTCAGGCGCTTAGTGAATGGGGAACAGACACTCGTCACCGATGCGGAGGTGTTTCAGGAGATCCTTCATCGCTACACGGCGATACGCCGCCACGACGCGATATCTCCCGCATTCCGGCTCCTGGAAGAAACCGTCGATACCTGCCTGTCGATCACCCTTGATCATGTGAACCGCGCGAAGACGTTGTTGGAGTCACACCCGGGGCTATCTGCTCGGGACGCGGTGCATCTTGCGGTTATGGAAGCCCACGAGATCCTTGAGGTGTTCTCCTTCGACGCGGGGTTCGACGCCGTCCCAACGGTGAAGCGGATCGTGGGTTAGGGTCCTGCCGAGCGAGCAAGCGCGCGAGTGCTCCGCAATCCGATTGCGTACTCACGTTCCAACTGGCGTCGATGCTCGCGTCCGTCGGCCGACTCAACACACCAGGTTTCCGGGGATCCCGTCGTGGTCCAATGAGCTTCCCCGGAGGCGTCAATGTGGCTTCGCCGTTACGTTACGAGGTAGATGCGCCTATCATCTGGAGCCATGGCAGACTTCGACCTGCGCATAGCGCTCGACGACCCCTACGCGACCTACGAACTCGGGGACCCGGTTTTGGGCACGCTCCACATAGCGGCGCGCAAGGAGGCAGACTTCCGTGGGTTGCTGGTGCGGCCGGCCTTCGTCGTGGAGGGGACGTGCGATCCGGCGGTGGGCGGGCAGCCGCAGCCGGTGGACGTCGCGGTCGGCGGCGGGCACGTGGAGGCGGGATCGAGTCGAGAGGTCCCGTTCGAGGTGAAGCTGCCGCTGGAGCCGCCGCCGTACGAGGGGCAGAACTTCCGGCTGTTCTGGCGTATCGAGGCACGCGTGGAACTGCCCTTGGCCCTGGACGTGAAAGCCGAGCCGATCCCCATCGACGTCCGGGTGGGCAAGGCGACGCGGGAACGGGAGTACACGGGCCACCACATGATCGGGAAGGCGCCGGACTTGGGGCTTATGGAGCGTTCCGACGACGTGGGCGCCGGCATCCGGCGGGGCTGTGGGCCTACGTTCGTTTTCCTGCTGTCCCTGGCGCTGGCTGTCCCTGGTCTCGGCGCTCTTGTTGTTTTCCTGCCCGCAGTGGGAAGTGATCCGATCAACTGGCTGGGCGTGCTGATCGGGCTGGGTCTGCTGGTCCCGAGCGTGCTCCTGTTCCGACGGATCCGAAGGAAGAGTGTGACCGGGGCCGTGGGAACCATCGAGATCGAGGCGAACCCCCAGGTCATACGACCGGGTGAAACCATGACGTGCCGCGTCGTCCTGACGCCGGTGCGAGACCTGACTCTCGAGTCGGTCGCGCTCTCCCTGGTTGAACAGGAGTTCTACACGGTTGCACGAGGGCGGAGCCCGCGCGAGTCCACGAGGATAACCGACAGTAGAATGAAGGCCGAGACCCTCCACACCGACCGTCGGCTCCTTGCCCGTGACGTCGCCGTCTCTACGGGAATGCATACGGACTGGGAGGCCACCTTCCAGGTGTCCGAGGCCGTTCCGTACAGCATCCGGACCTCTACGGCCGGTGTCTGCTGGCTCCTGCGCGCCGAGATCGAGGTGGAGGGAGTGCGCACCGCGGTCAAAGAGAAGCCGATCATCGTGCGGCCGTGAGGCGGCGAGACGGGGCACACCGCACGTACCGGCTGGAGCGTGATCCGGCGCCAGCCCTTTTCGGCCTCCTTGATGAGTTTGAGCTCCTGCTGCCGGGCTGTGTGGTTGCCATATGGACCTGCATTGCACCGCGGTAAGTAACGACCATGAAAGGCAGAAGAGGAACCTGGCCGGCGGTGCTGGTGTTCATCCTGGCGATTGCCGGCATCAGCGCGGCACAGCTCACCCAGTCGTATAGGGAGGCGTTGGAGGCGGGATACATCCGTTCCGACCTGTCCGGCTACCTGGTCTCGGAATGGATCGCCGAGTCGTTCAGCAACGTCGAACTCGTATTGCGCGAGTCGCTGGCTGTGTTCGAGGGATCGAGCGTCCGATCCGACGCATGGACCCCCGCGGAGAAGCGCCGCATCAATGGCGCGCTCGTGCGCCGGAAAGAGATGCACGGCCACATGGTCTTCCTGGGCGTCTTCGACAGCGACTGTGTGATTCGGTTCGGATCCATAGCCGCGATCATCGGAGATAGTAGTGCCGATCTGAACCGCCGCTACTGCACTGCTGTGAGCGAAGAACCTGTCGACCAACTGAAGCTGAGCGAGTTCTTCGTGTCCGCCACCGGAGCCATGGACGTTTCCGCGACCTATCCCATGTTCTCCACGACGGGCGAGATCACCGGTTTCGCGCTGGCCGGCCTGGACCTCTCGTTCTTCCAGAGATGGCTCGACGAGATAGACGATCCGACGATCGCGATCACCATCATGGATCTCGATCGTGTGCTGCTGGCGCGACGTCCTGGAAGTTCCGATATCGGCCGGCAGATCGACGACGTGATGCTCGAGAGCTTCATCACCGCGGGGTCGAGCCACCAGTCCTTTCGGCGGGTGTCGCCGGTGGACGGTGTCGACCGGATCTGGACGCTACGCACGATGGGAGATCTCCCGTTCGTCGTGGCCGCGGGGTACGACGTGGCTGACGTACTCGGTCCCTGGTACGGGAAGCTCGCGACGAGCATCGTCGCGGTGATTCTCCTGAGCGGTGCATCGATTGCACTTGGTCGGGCGTACGACAAGAACCGGCTTCGAGCGCATGACATGGAAGTGCTCGCCATGAACGATCAGCTGACGGGCTTGATGAACCGGCGCAGCTTCGAGGAGTACGCGCGCGCGAGGATCGCTCGGGCGCATCTCCACGATGCGGGCGCCGCATTCATCATGATGGACGTGGACCACTTCAAGCGTATCAACGACACCTTCGGTCATCAGACCGGAGACCGCGTGCTCCGGGACGTTTCCCTATCGATCCGTGGAAGCTTCCGGGCGTCCGATCTCATCTGCCGGTGGGGAGGTGAGGAGTATCTCGCCTACCTTCCCGGCGCCGACCTCGAGAACGCCCTTCGCCTGGCAGAGCGACTTCGAGAGAGCGTTGAGCGGGCTGACTTCGGCCTTGACGGATCGGTGACGATCAGCGCGGGCGTCACACTACTACGCGACGACGATCGGCTCGAAGACGTCATCCGGCGCGCCGACGAGAGACTGTATCAGGCCAAGAACAGCGGTCGGAACACCGTGTGCCATTGACCGCTCGGGACGCCCTGACGCCTTCCAAGGAGACCAACGGCACATAACGGGCTTGTTTGCTCTCACGACGGCAACACGCGAAGGCTGCGGAGTATCGCGTCGAAGACCGGGGTGTAGGTTTCGGCCATGCGGAGGGGCGCTGCGGCGTTTATGAGGTACAGATGGTACCTGTCGAGGAGCCCGAGCGCCTGGAGCTGCACGAGCTCACGATCGGACTCCCAGGTGCCGGCGTACCAGACCGTATGAAGGTCGACGAAACTGGAGAGTGCGTAGCGTTCAACCGAGCGGAGCACGAACCCGGGAACCTCCTCTTCGAGACGACCCACCGAAGCATCGCAGAAACGGGCGAAGTCGTCAGGGGCGAAGCCGTCCGGCTCGCCGAGTGCGATGCTGAACGTTGGTACCGATCCGTCATGGCGGGCATCAGGTGGGGCGAAGAACCGGATCGAGTGATCGGCCGGCTCGTCGACCGTCCACGAATCGGGAATCAGCGCCGAGATCCGCACGCCGGCGTGTGCGAAACTCGCGGGACGTTCACCGCGACTCGGCTGGACCTCCCCATCCAGCGGCAGCAGGACAAACCTGGCAGTGCGGGAGGCGTGGCCGAATGCCGCAACGTAGTCGGTCGACCTCGCTGACGGTGCGAGACAGATCAAGCTGAAGATCACGTTCTCGATCTGCGCGTGCGTCTCGTGCCGGATGACATCGGTCCCGACCTCATCATCGTGATAGCGGAGTATCTGTCGGATCGCGGGCGCGCCGTCAACTACACATTCTTCGCGGTGCTCTACCGTGCGGGTGCCGATCTGTTCCGATGCGGCGGCCATGGACCGATACGCGTCGGTCTGCCCGTAAGGCGTCGCGCTCATCCTGGTCATCACTCGAGCCCCGGGCATCTCGTCCTCGTCCAGGTCATCCGCGTAGATTGCGGTGTGCGTATCGTGGTCCTCAACCTGCTCCTCGAACCCTACGGGGAGTTCGATGGAGATCCTGGTCTCCCAGCTGAAGAAGTGGATGTGCGCGGGCTCTTCCATGGGTCAGGAGTATGGGACTCTCTTCTCAGAGGTGCAAGAACCGCAGCTCAGTGCTCTGAGTCGTGTTTGTCCCGCGGAGGGCCACCGTGAGGGCGCCTACCGAATGAAGGCCCCCGGCGGTCGGTAGTACCAGGCCTCGTACTCTGCCTGCGTGCACGGCGAGAACACCTCAAGGAAGTCGAGCTCCTCTCCCTGCGACGAGAAAGCTATGCCCTGACTCGCGTAGACCAGGAGTTGAGCCCGCTTGGCGGCGCGCGATCGCAATCGGATCGGATCGCCTTCCATCTCTGCGCGCAGGGCGGAACTGGTGACGCCTTGCAGGCCGCTGCGACTGATCCGCACGATCCGGACCTCGTCGCCTTCCACGTAGAGGGTTCCGGGGAACACGTCCTCGGATTCCAGCGAGGTGACGTCGCTCAGCCTGCCGTACTCGTCCCCCGGCACGACCCGTGCCCCTGTGCCCAGCGCGCCCTGTGCGTGCTTCAGACTCAGGCCGAGAAACGCCCGCGCCCGCTCCATCAGAGCTCTCCCGGCAGAATTCTCAATCATGGTGCATCTCCAGCGTGCTGCTGTGCGTCCGTGATGTGCGACGACTCTCGAACCACCCGTTTTCCCTCTCTTGCGTGCAACAGGCGAGACTACCAGCTCAGAGGAATCGACGTCCTTCGACCATCCTCCAGCGCGACCGTCACATGGCTATTGGATACCGTGACGTCAAGCGTTGAGTATAGCCAAATCTACCCGCTTCGGCTCTTGAGCCAGTTCGCGAGCGAGGTCTGGCTTTGCTGCGAGTGCCTTCCGGCGGTGATCGACTCCGCGCTGATATCCCCGTCCATCGGCGAACCCGACAGTCACGTACTCGTCGGAGACCGTGCCTGGTGGCCGAAGCCGTTTGAGACACGTGACTCAGATCGAGGGTCCGTGCCGTCACATCGACCTTTACAGCCTGCTTCCCGACGGCGCATTCTCTGCTCATGACAGTGCGGTACGTCTATTGGCAAGAAGACGACCACTGGCTCGGCTACCTTGAAGAGTTTTCCGAGTACTGGACACAAGGAGAGTCATAGGACGACCTGAAGGAGCACCTTCGAGACCTCCACGATGACCTTTCCAACGATCGCATTCCAGAGGTGCGCAGAACTGCCGAGCTGGAAGTGAATTGAAGAGCCGGGACCTCATTCGCCATGGCGGAAAGCACGACTGGTACCGGAACCCGTCGACCGGATTGTCTCAACCGGTGAACCGCTCCGGCTTTCCCGGAGACCGTTTTGTGTGAGTCACTTGCTGCCCACGGATCGTGACCGTATGGATGATATCTGCCCCGAGATCGCCAGTGGCGGCACTCCATTCCGGCCACCTCTCCAAGTTCCAGTTGGCGTCAATACTGGCGTCAGTGGCCATTTCTGGACCGGACACAAAAAAAGGCATCGCCGAAACGATGCCCTAAACCCTTTGCTTCAAAGATTCTATTCTGCCCGAGAGAGGACTTGAACCTCCACGTCCGTACGGACACTAGACCCTGAACCTAGCGCGTCTACCAATTCCGCCACTCGGGCTCGTGCAGAACGCAAAGCTATCACCGGCGCAATTCGAAGTCAATACTATGCTGCCCCGGCGAGGCGAGCTCGGGGGCTGGCCGCTTCGGGCGTCGTGCGGCCCCGCGTGGGACGGCACGCCGCGCCCGGCCGCCTTGCGCGTCGGTCCCGATCGGGAGTCGTGCGGCCCCTTGGTATCAGTTGCCCACAGCCGCCGCGACGGCTCGCTCGGCCTCATCCCACAGCCGCCCGGCGAGCTCGGGATCGTGCGCGCGGGGGTCCTTCTCCTTCTCGGTGCCAAGATGGTAGTACCGGCCGCTCGACCGGTCGAAGCCAGGCGAGCAGGCGAGGTGCGCGAGCGTTTCGGCGGAGCGCTCGGGACCGGGAAAGAAGAGCCGGAACACGATGCGAATGAGCGGTTGCAGGACGCGCGGGGCGTCGCGCGCGATGGAGGTGCTCATCGCGCCGGGGCACATCGTGAGCACGGTGAGCGGCTGCTCGCTCTGAAGCGAGTGCCGGCGC
>JAWLDL010000107.1:0-7015 GCA_041686675.1 Spirochaetia bacterium
GCCACTCGCGGATCCGATCGGGCGAGTGGCGGGCACCGATGTTCACGCCGGGACACTCGCGCTCGAGCTCGTCCCACTCAGGGCGTGAGCCGAGATGCGCGGGCCAGAACGGGTAGCTGCGGCACTGCAGGGGGCGATGCTCATAGACCGAGCACTCGCCGTCGATCCAGAACACGCAGTCCCTGTTCGGTTGCTCGCGAAGGCTCAGGCGAGAGACGAAGCCGAGCTCCACCCGCTTGCAGTAAGTCTCCGCGACGGCCTCCATCGATTCCCCCAGTCCGGCAGCCAGTCTTCTGAGGTCGGAATCGGACAGAAAGACATAGCCGGTGTCGAAGCGGCAACACATGGAGCACCGCGTACAGTGGAAGCGTAACCCGTCGGAATAGAACTCGTCCCGTTCTTTCACAGCCGTCCCGTGTACTTGTGCAGGCGCACCGCGCCTGTAGGTTTCCCCTCAATATAGCGCAGTGTTTCCGGTATCGTAAATCCTTGAAATGTAAGGGGTGGGATGGGGAGTGAAGGATTCGAACCTTCGAAGGCGAATGCCAACAGATTTACAGTCTGCCCCCTTTGACCGCTCGGGAAACTCCCCCTGTTGTTTCGCGGCAGGCTATCACAGCCCCCGGAAACGCGTCAAGCCATCTGTCGGATTCGAACCGACGACCCCGAGATTACAAATCACGTGCTCTGACCGGCTGAGCTAAGATGGCCCGCTGTCTGGACTATCGGGAAGATAGCCAAAGCTCCGGCCCATTGTCAAGCAGCGCGCCGGCGGCAGTCAGTATGGTGGAGCCTCGGGTTCGAGCTCGCCGTCGAAGGTAAGCACCTCGGTGTGCCGGGAGAACACCGAGACCGTATGCTCGAACTGAGCTGTGAGGCTGCCGTCGGCCGAAACGTAGGTCCAGCCGTCGTCGAGCTTGCGCACGCCTCCGTTCCCGAGAGTCAGAACGGGCTCTACGGTAAGCACCATACCCGGCACGATGGGATCGCCCGTGCCGGCCTCCCCCATGTTCGGGACCGCAGGCGGCTCGTGCATCCCGCGCCCGATGCCGTGGCCGGTGAACTCCCGCACGACTGAGCACCCGTAGCGTGCCGCTGTATGCTCCACGACGGCCGCCACGTCCCCGAACCGACGACCGGCCCGACACGCGAGAACACCGGCGTTCGTAGTCATCCATGCGGCCTTCAGAAGGCGATGCGCGTCGGCGCTTCCGGCTCCGACGATGTAGGTCCAGGCGGCATCGGAGGCCCAGCCGTTGACGCGGGTGGAGATATCGACGGTCACGAGGTCACCGTCCTCGAGCGGGCGGTCGTCGGGCACCCCGTGGGCGGCGACGTTGTTTATGGATACGCAGGCCGCACCCGGGAAGCCGATGAGCCGCTGAGACGCCTCGGCGCCCGCCGTCTCGAGACGCGTCGCGCAGAACAAGTCGATGTCCCGCGCCAGCGTGCCGACGCTCAGGCGGGGCGCCAGATCCCGAAGGATTCGCGCGAGGAGCCGGCCCGGCGGGCGCATACGAGAGACATCCGCCGAGGTCTTGAGCGGTACGTGCCCCTCCATCACACAGGACCGGGAATGTCGGGCCTGAGACCGCGAGCTCCGTCGAGATAGACCGGCTTCGGTTCCGTCGCGGAGTCGGCCTCGATGGTAACCAGCACACGGAGGGTTCGAGGGAGGGAGTCGGGATACTCGGGCTCGGAGGTGCAGAACAGGGGTGTGGAGGCGAAACCCGAGCGGCGCAGGGCGCGGGCCGGATTTTCGGCGGTAAGGTCGCTCGTCTGAGAGAAGATGATGCTCACAATATCCGCTTCGGTAATGCCGTTGCGCTCGAGAAGCTGCTCCAGCAGACGGCGCACACCGTCGGTCATCGCCTCCGGGGTGTCGCTCTCGAGCTGTATGGCTCCTCGTACCGCCCTGATCGCCATATCCTTCTTCCTGCCTTTCCTGCAATGCTTCCCGGGTGCTCTCAAGGCACCGGCTGAATGATCACCGTCACGAGATGGGAGCTCAGCGTGGCTATCACGGCAAAGGCCACGGCGACCACCGCGTATATGATCCGCCCTACCAGAATGTGGCGCCGGGATATCATCCAGACACCGAGTGCAACCGCATAGTATACCGTCGCGAATGCGCACAGGGCGCTCGTCACCCGCAGGATACCGAGCAGGAGCAGCTGTGAGTCCGGCAGAAACCGCTGGTAGTTCCCCAGCAGATACATGGAAAGTGCGATGATCGAGAGCAGAAGCAGAAACGCGCTGATCCCCTCGAGGATGCGCATACTGCGGTAGAGAACGGGATAGAGGTGTCGACGACCCCGGTGATGCTTTGCCATGGCGCGCTGTTTCGCACGTAGTATAGCAGAAGGCGTTGTTGCATCGAAGGGGTATTTCGCCCTACTATATATGGACGCACCGATGACCGACGTCGCAGCCGATACCAGCGTGAATCATCTCTCGACAGAGGCACTGGATCGCGAATCGGCCATCCGCATCGTGCGGCGCCGGTCGGCCGCGCGACGTCCCCGCCCTGCCGACACAAGTTCTTCGCTCGGCTCCCCGCTGCCCCCCCTGCTTGCCTCCGCGCCCGCCCCGGTCGACGGCATACGCGCGATTCTCTTCGACATCTACGGCACCCTTTTCGTTTCCGCCTCTGGCGATGTGGGCACGGCACTGAGCGATGGCGAGAACAACCGCTTCACCGAGGCGTTTGCCGAGGCTGTCCCCCACCTCGTCGGGATGCGCGCGCGGGCCCGGGACCTGCCTGCCGAGCTGGGTGAGCGCGCGAGTGAGGCCTACTTCAGCGCGATATCGCGCGCGCATGCGGTATCTCGTCGCGCGGGTATCGATCATCCGGAGGTGGAGATCCGGCGGATATGGCAGGAAGCCTGTGCAGAGTTGACCTCCGGCGGACTCCTCTCCCGCCATCCCGACCCTGCCGACATCGAGCGGCTCGCCCTCGCCTATGAGCTTCGCTCGAATCCCGTCTGGCCCATGCCCGAGGCATCGCGGACAATAGGAGAGCTTGCGGCGGCGGGATACCGCCTGGGGGTCGTATCGAACGCGCAGTTCTTCACTCCACTTCTGTTTCCGGCCCTCATGGGCGCCGAGGCGGAGGAGCTGGGATTCGACCCCGGGGCCTGCGCGTACTCCTTCGCACAGGGCGTTGCCAAGCCTTCCTCACGGCTTTTCGACGGCCCTCTGCGACACCTGGGGGACAATTACGGGATTATGCCTGCCGAGATCCTGTACATTGGGAACGATATGCGAAACGACATACTGACCGCCGGGCGAGCCGGGTGCAGAACCTGCCTCTTCGCGGGGGATGGACGCTCTCTGCGCCTTCGCGGCGGCGACCGGGACGTAGCCGACATAACACCGGACGCTGTGATACGATCAATGTCGGAGCTGCACTTCGTGCTCTCATCCGAAGGAGGAACCCCACATGCGTAAGCTGGTTATTAGTCTTGTTATACTCCTGATCGCGGGGGGGACCGCGTTCTACTTCGGCTGGGTGCAGTTACAGATGCCCGCCAACAGCTACGGCGTGGTGTTTACCAAAACCGGCGGGTGGGACAGCTCCGTGGTACGCCCCGGCGAGTTCCACTGGCGCTGGGAACGGCTGCTGCCCACGAACTTCACGCTGCATGTCTTCCCGTCCACGCCACACGAGACCGAGGTGCGGTCCTCGGGCACCCTGCCCTCCGCGGATGTATATGCGAGCTATCTCGAGGAAGATCCGGATTTCAGCTACGAGCTCGAGGTATCCCTGGCCTACCGTGTACGTGAAAGCGAACTGCCGCGGCTGGCCCGCGAAGATGATCTTCTTCCCGCCGGCCTCGAGGAGTGGTACGAGCAGCACGACCGGCGCATTGCGGATCGCGCCCGCGGACTCGCGGGACAGCTCTACGCCGACGCCCAGGACGGGTCGTCCTCCGGCCCGGTGCAACTCGACGCCTTCGAGGAGCAGCTGGCCGACCGACTTGCCGAGGATTTCCCCGACCTTGAGATCATCTCCGCCGTCCCCACGACGATATCCCTCCCCGACTTCGATCTCTACGAAGCTGCCCGCTCGCTGTACTTCGAGTCGATTGAGGCGCGACGGACTGCGATAGCCGATCAGGCATACGAGGCCGAAGAGCGACGGGTGAGCGAGGACAGCCGCATCGAGACGCTGCGGCGCTACGGCGAGGTGCTCACCGAGTACCCCACCCTGCTCGATTACTTCAGCCTGACCGCCGAGCAGGGCGTGGATCCACTTGATCTCGAGGCTATCCGGGAACCTGCCGCGCCGCAGACAGCGCCGCAGACGCCGTAGTCAGCCGCCCCTACATCCCTTCTTCCATGGCCATCTTCTGCGTGATGAGCGTGTGCACCTTCTGCAGCGTTGCGCTCTCCTCCGCGAGCTTCCACTCGAGAGCGTTCGGATGGGGACTGGTAGGGTCGTACAGCGAGTAGCGTTCCCGCAGGGCGTCTGGAACCGCCGACGCGATCTCCCCAAGGGCGGAGCGGATGCCGTCGATATGACCAAGCCCCGCGTCAATGAGGGCCCCGATCTCGCGGTCGGTCTGCGTCACGAGGTTCCGGTAGGAGCGATGCTGAACCGGCTCCGAGTCTGCAGCGTAGCGCACCCTGTGAAAGATCTTCCCCGAATCGGCATCCGGGGAAAAGCCCTGATCGAGGGACGCCGCCTTCTCCTCCACATCCTGCAGTCCGCTCGCATGCGCAACTATTGCGTTCGCGGTTTCCTTCTGTCTGGCAGGCATCATGCGACCGAGCACCCGCAGAAACTCCTGCAGGTCGCGCTTGAAGGGGTGTTTGACGTACTGATGCAGCACGTTCAGGGCGGCGACGTGCTTGATGGGCGGCAGACCCTGGCTTCGCAGCGTCGAGGGGGTGCTTTCGGGAAGGAAATCGAAATGCCGCAGATCACCGGAGAATATTTCGGCGATGAGCCGGTCGACAACGCCCTCTCGTATCTCCGGAAACTGCTCGTCGAGGCGCGAGAGGATCTCAATGCGCATCGAGTTGTTGTAGAACTCCCGCAAGTTCAACTGCGGGGCGTACGCCATGACGCGATAGTAGGGATCGTTTCTGTGAAACCGGATGAGCTCGACCAGCGGGATGCGGTGATTGAACCGAAGAACTGCGTCGTGGAGATCTCTCAGATGCTCTTCGAGATGCGCCACAACGGCCTTTCTCTCCTGGTCGGGGCTCGTCTGCTCGCCCGTCTCTTTGTTTCGATCTTTGTTGCGATCGGCAAAATCCGCCAGTAGCTCCCGATGCACGAAGAACTTTCGCGGTACCTTCAGCGTCGAATAGATCGCGTAGTAGAGCTCCTCGAGATACGGCAACGTGGCTTGCACCTCCGCCCGCCGCATATTCGGCTTGTCCCCGGGCGGCGCGAGGCCCGGACGAAACCCGAACTGCTGGAAGAAGCGCTGGTAGTCGAAAAGCCCCATATCCCGCATGTAGTACAGCGGTATGACGCCGGTCTCGATCTGCGCGTAGGCTTCGTCCGGGATACTCTTGAGGTATTCGTCGAGCCGTGACAGCAGCTCCCGTCGAATGTCCTCCTTGCTCTGGGTGCGAATGAAGATATCCTCCATGTCGCTCTGTGGCAGAAGGTCTTCGGGGCTGTGCTTCGCATCGGGGATTTTCACTTCGAGGAGACGGTGGATGATGAGTCTCAGGCTCTCCTTCTTCTCCCACAGGTGTCCGAGCAACGGGATGACCGGGTAGGCTGCGCGGTAGAGCTCGAACACGTGCTCCGCAATCTGAGGATCAATGCCGTCGGAGTACGAGCCGGTGGAATGCAGGCCGGCAGCCTGGAGTTTGCGTCGCAGTGCGGCGAGGCGGGCATCGAGGAAGCAGTCTTGCGGTTCCTTTCCGGTGAGGAGCCGACGTAGCCACACCCGAAAGCGCATCAGAAAGGGCATGCGACTCATGTCCCGACGAATCAGTTCGGCACGCTGGGTCCGTTGCAGCTCCGCAGGGTAGATCCGCTGCGAGCGATCGAAGTCCAGGCTCAGGCTCTTCATGATGCGGCGATAGAGGTCGCGGCGCTCCTTCTCCGGGAGCGCCTGCACGAGTTCCGGAAAGCGAGAGCTCACCGCGATTCCTCCAGAGACTGAACCATGATCAACCTCCCCGACAGCATATCAACCCGAAGAACGTCATCGACGACTCTGTTACTGATTCCGACATCTCCATGCCGCCATTCGAGTCCGTCCAGTGGCCACCGAAGCCCCGTCGATGTCATGCGACAGGTTTCGTTTCCTACAGGAAAGAAAGATACCACATGTCCGCGCATTCCACGTCGTTCGAGGTGACCGTCGACCGCAGTGACCTCATCCCGGTCGGTAAGCCACACCGCCGGGTGACGTTCGCGATCGAAGATCGCCAGGATACCGGCGAGGTGATCCAGGCGGCCACCGCCTCCTCCGGCGAGTACGACCTCATCGTAACCTTCGGAGAAGAGGATTGCGAGCGCGATTTCGGTATCGGTATCGTCCTTGTCCTGATCGAAGGAGCGCACCCGCTCGGTGGGAAACCGATCGAGCAGGCCCCGATCGCGCAGGGAATCCATGTCCCCGACCACGATGTCGGGCTCGACGTCGGCGGCAAGGGCGCGCTCCAGTCCCGAGTCCGCGGCAACGATCAGCGCGGCTCCCCGACTCCAGTGCTGCAATTCCGCTGCCGGCGGACCATCGCCCCCGGTGATGACAAGACCTCTCACGTTTCCCCCCAATTGCTGCTGCCCGCTCAGGATAGAGGATTTCCAAGAAGCTGGAAAGGTACGGAGTGCCAAAGAAATAGCTAAAGCGCCGCACTGAGGCACCGATGGATAGAACGTAAGAACACCATGGGCATGGAAGTCCACGGTATACATTCAAGGAGGAATCCATGGTCATCAACCACAACATGAGCGCGATGTTCGCCCAGCGACAGCAGAAGTTCAACACAATGGACACGCAGGGCAATATCGAGAAGCTCTCGTCCGGCATGCGCATTAATC
>JAWLDL010000108.1:0-6916 GCA_041686675.1 Spirochaetia bacterium
CTCGAGTTTTTCCTTGAGGCGGATTACCAGAAGTTCTTCCTCGGAAGCGCGGTGATGGCGCCCGAGATGCGCGTGGAAGTAAACCGCATCGGGTTCTGCAGCCGGCACTTCTCCCTGCTCGAGCGCGGCTCCAACCGCCTCGGTCTCGCGCTCATGACACAGACACACCTCACCGAGCGCCGCCACCGCTTCGAGAAGGCGCGCCGGTCGGCGGAGCGCGCGGCCGGAAGCGGAAGAACACGAAAGATGCGCGCGGAGCTCGACACCCTGCTCGAAGCCCTCGCAGACGAGGAGCGAAGCTGCATGATCTGTAATCGCCTCGCCGCCGACCTCGCAAACTACGCGTTTACGATCGTCAGCCTCCATCGCTCGGACGAGGATTTTGCGGACACATTTCGTAGCTCGCACGGGTTCTGCCTGGCCCATATGCGCACGACCATCGAGGTCGCCCGCGAGGTGCTTCGGGGCGAAGAGCTCGCGGCCTGGCTGTCCGACCTTTTCAGGGTGCAGGACGCCGCGATCGGTTTCCTCGATGACGGGCTCGAGGAGATGGTCTCGCGCTATGACTACCGCTCCACCGAACCGGCAACGGATTCGATCAGAGCCGCCCTTCCCCGCGCAATTTCGAAGCTCGTCGGTCGGCGGTGAGCCGGCGGGACGAAGGTTGACACGACGGCCGGGATTCGGGAAGCTTCCCGCTGAGTTGCCATGAGTCAGTCGAACCAAAGCGTGCACGTTGAAACATTGAGAGAGTTCGTTCTGGAGGTCTTCCGCGGACTCGGGGTTCCCGAGGAAGAGGCGGCGATCTGCCGTGACGTCATCATTAATTCGGACCTCCGCGGCATCGATTCCCACGGCGTCGGTCGCCTCGCGATGTACCACGATCGGATTCGCAGCGGCATTCAATCTCCCACCACGAACCTCGAGGTGGTAAAGGAGACGGAGACCACTGCGACCCTCGACGGCCACCATGGCATGGGCCACGTCATCTCATACCGGTCCATGCGCATGGCAATGGACAAGGCCCGCGCCCGCGGCCTCGGCGCAGTCGCCGTGAGGAACTCCACCCATTACGGTTTTGCCGGCTACTACCCCATCATGGCGACGCGCGAGGACATGCTCGGGCTGACGGTCACCAACGCCCGCCCCGGCGTGGCGCCGACCTTCGGTGTGCAGCCGATGATCGGAACCAACCCGGTTACCTTCGGCGCTCCGACGGATCTCCCCTTCCCCTTCGTGATCGACGCAGCCACGTCCATCACGCAGCGGGGCAAACTCGAACACTTCCACCGACGCGGCAAAGATACCCCCGAGGGGCTGGCCATTGGCGAGGACGGGACCTCGCAGACGGACACCGGCCCGCTTCTCAAAGACCTGGTCACCGGCGCAGCGGCGATGCTGCCACTCGGCGGCGTGGGGGAGCTCTACGGGGGACATAAAGGCTACGGCTACGGAACGATGGTAGAGATCCTCAGCGCGGCGCTCTCGGGGGGGAGTTACCTCTGGGACCTCGCCGGGTTCGACGAGGAGGGCACCGCGCAGCCGTTCCGCCTGGGCCACTTCTTCCTGGCCATCGACATCTCTCACTTCATCGATCCTGCCGAGTTCCGGCGCATCGCGACCGACATTCTGCAGAAGCTGCAGCAGTCGAAGAAGGCGCCGGGGCATGAACGTATCTACGTTGCCGGCGAGAAGGAGTACGAGATCGAGGAGCAGCGCCGGGCCGACGGTGTGCCGATCAACGAAACCCTCCGTGCGACGCTGCGGCGAGTGAAGAGCGAGCTCGGCATAGGCGGATACGACTTTCTCTGAAAGTTGATCATGCAAGTGTGTCATGCTACGTTAGTGGGCATGATGCGCTCGCTCGTCATCTATGCCTTTTCCTGGCTGGTCCTCACCGTCTACGGCGGTGAGGTCTGCCCGTTCCTCGAATCGCTGACCATCGCACAATGGGGACTCACGCTCCTGGTAGCCTTTGCCGTCGCCTACGCGCTTCGCGTTCTCTTGCTCCGGCGCCTCGGCCCGCCGTCCGATCCCGAGCGGATCGACTCCTTCAACGGCGTGACGCAGTTTATGGTCGAGCTCAGCCCCTTCCTGGCGCTGGGTATCGGCGTGGCGGCGTTTCAGGCGATATACTACGATTTTCCCTTCGTCGAGAGCGGCCTGGCCGCCGTCCTGGTCGGCGCCGCACTGGTCGGCATATTCGCGGCGATCGATCTCAGCCTTGACGCCGAGCGCAAACTCATACTCGCGCTTACCGGTGCCGGCCGCAGTCTGAATCGCGGCAATCGGTTCTTTCCGCTGACGCGAAAGTTCGCCGTCCTCACCACGGTTCTCATGCTGGCCATGATGACGGTCGCCCTCATGGTTATCAGCCATGATCTTACCGATTCGATGTCCTTCTCGCAGGCCATGGACCAGGACCGCGGGCGGACAGTGATGCTTCTGCAGATGGGCTTCGTCATGCTCACCTTCCTCGTCATCGTGCTCGATCTCATCTTTGCCTACTCGCGAAACCTCAGGCTGCTCTTCGAAAACGAAATCCGGGCGCTCGAGACGGTTGATCACGGCTCCATGGACGGATACGTGCCCGTGGCAACCAACGACGAGTTTGCCGTCATCGCCGAGTACACCAACGCGATGATCTACAGTCTGCGCACGCGAACCGAGGAGCTACAGCGCACCCAGGACGTCACCATCCTCTCGCTCGCATCCCTCGCTGAAACCCGAGACAACGAGACCGGGGCACATCTGGTGCGCACCCAGCACTACATGTGCATCCTCGCAACCGAGCTGCAGGAGGCCTGGGAACTGAGAGATGACTACATCGATCTCCTCTACAAGTCGGCACCGCTCCACGATATCGGCAAGGTCGGCATCCCGGACGCAATACTCCTCAAGCCCGGCCCCCTCACCGACGAGGAGTGGGTCGAGATGCGCAAACACCCCGAGTACGGGGCCCGGGCCCTCGCCGAGGCCGAGGCCCGTCTCGGCAGCAACTCATTTCTCAGGGTTGCGCGGGAGATCGCCGAATCGCATCACGAGCGCTGGGAGGGCGGCGGCTATCCGCTCGGTGTCGCCGGAGAGGCCATTCCGCGGTCGGGGCGGCTCATGGCCATCGCCGACGTCTACGACGCGCTCATCTCCCGCCGGACCTACAAGGACGCCTTCTCACACGAGAAGGCCCGACAGATCATCGCCGAAGGTCGCGGAACGCACTTCGATCCCGCGGTGGTCGACGCCTTCCTTCGCAGGGAGGAGGAGTTTCGGCGTGTGGCCACGGACATCACCGACGAAACGTCGGCGGTGGACATGCAGGGACTGCACCCCGCCTCGCGGCGCTGACTCTCGGGCGGCATCGCGCGCGGGAGCGCTATTCCTCTCGTCGGGCTTTCGCCGCGCGCTTCAGGAGGGCGATGTGCTTTGCCGGGTACACCCCGGTCGGACAGACCGCGCTGCATTTGAGATGACGCTCGCAGGACCACGCCCCCCGGTCGACGTCGGCGGCGTCGAGAATCTCCTCGCGACGACCGGGGTTCTTCTCGAGCTCCCGATTCCAGGCGGCAAGGGCGGCGGGTCCCATCCAGTTCGAGGTTACCGGACAGGCTGAGACGCAGAGCCCGCACTCGATGCAGTTCTCGAAGCGCTCGTAGGACTCGATCTCCTCGGGGACGCGGGCGTCGGCGTTGTACTCGCTCACCCGGCGATAGTCGGCATGAGCCGGGAAATCGGCAAAGAGACTCGCGGGGTCGACCACGAGGTCGCCGACCGGCTCGAACTGCGGCAATGGCCGGACGCTCACGCTGTCCGTCTCGAGGGAGAAGACGTTGGTTGTGCAGGCGAGCAGCTTCTCCCCGTTTATGATCATGCCGCAGGTTCCGCAGGAGCCGTGGTGGCATGAGTGACGGTACATCAGCGTCGAGTCGATGCGGGTACGGATGTACTCGAGGCCGTCGAGAACGGTGGTATAGGCGTCGCAGGGGACTTCGAACTCGTCCCGTCGCCCCGGCTCGCGCTGCTCGCGGGAGACGGTGAACGTGATGGTCTTCGTATCGGTATTCGCGGGCATTTCAGGCTCCTTCATCGGGGTGCTCTCACACACATGGGTTTCTCATGCCAGGCTCGGGTTAAAGAAGGCGCGGTGGGGAAGCAACTCGGCGTCGGCCGTCGTACAGGGGATGTCGTCTCCGAGGATGCCGCAGACGGTGTCGACCGTCTTCTCCGCCATGGCCCGCAGCACGGTGGCCTTCCCGCCGGTAACACTCAGGAATCCGGCCACCCCGTCCTCCGCACCATGGTCGATGCAGGTGAAGTCGCGGCTGAGCCGGCGTCCGTCGGCACCTTCCGCACGCCCTGCGAGGGGGCGAACGGCCGACCATGCGGCGTGGAAGCCGGCATCCGCAAAGGCCGGCATCATCTCGTTCGCTTTTCGCATGAGAAACTCGATGTCCTCATGGCGTGCGAGAATGCTGTCGGGATCGTCCGTCTGCCACTGGGTCGATCCGATGATGGAAAGCTTGCGCTGAGGAACGATGATATCACCGTCGCCGGCAGGATGCAGCCGGCTCACGACCATATTGTTCAGGCGCTTTTTCACCGCGACCATGGTGCCGGGGGCCGGGGTTATCGGAAGGTCGATGTCGGCCATGGCGCAGATCCGCCCGGCCCAGGCGCCGGTTGCGTTTATTACCAGGTCGGCCTCGATGTCGTACTCGCGTTGGGTGGCGTGCTCGAGAACGCGGGCGCCGGTTACGCGCCCCTGCGCACGATGCAGGCCGATAACCTCGGTGAAGTTCCGCACCGTGGCACCGGCAGCCTGTGCCGTGGCAAAGAAGTGAAGCGGCAGGCGCCATGCGTCGAGCGTCCCGTCGGGCACCTGCACGGCGCGGGTGATGTCGGGGTTGAGCAAGGGCTCCATCTCGAGGGCCTGTTCCACGGGGATGTCACGCGCGGGAATGGTGGCCTCGTTGCAGGCGGCGATGAAATGATCACCGTGGGCTGCTTCTTCCTCGTCTGTCGCCACGAACAGTCCGTAGTTCATCTCGAGGGACTGAGGCGCAATGTTTCGGAGGATGCGGACCTCCTCCATGCATTCGCGCGCGATATCGCGGTCTCCGACCGCGTAGCGGGCGCCGGAGTGCAGTTGTCCGTGGTGACGGCCTGTGGTGCCGGCGGTCAACTCACCGCGTTCCACGAGTGTTGCCCGGTATCCTCGTCGCGTGAGATCGTGAATGATGGCGGCACCGGTTCCGCCGCCGCCGATCACCAATACGTGTTCGCCTGCCATTGAATCGAATCCTTTCACGGCTCACAGGCTCGACCACGAGCACTGTGGGATGTACCTTAGTGATACTGACAGACACACCGCACCCGCGGCAAGGGGGAAGCAGACATGACCGACACAGATCCGCGCAGCCGTATCCCGGCGTTGACCGATGCCATTCTCGACAAGCTCGACGATTGCGACGCGGTGGATCACGTGTGCACCTGCCCCCTGCCCCACCGGGAGACCGTCGGGGAGTTGCTCACGCTCACCGAGCGCCTGCTCTTCCCCGGCTACTTCAATCAGAAGGCCGTGGACAAGGCGAACCTGAGGTTCCATCTCGGCCAGACCGCCAACGACACCTACGAGATGCTGTCGGCGGAAATCGCGAAGTGCATCCTCCACTCGCGGCGAAACGAGCCGGATCCCGATCCAGAAGAAGCGCGCGCGGAGGCGACCGCACATGCGCTCGATCTGCTCGAGAGCGTGCCGCAGCTCATCGAGGTTCTCGACGGCGACGTGGAAGCGGCCTACCTCGGCGACCCGGCGGCGACGGGGAACGACGAAATCATCATCGGGTATCCGGGCTTCCAGGCAATACTCACCCACCGCGTTGCCCATCACCTCCATGAGCGACGCGTTCCGCTCCTGCCCCGCATCATGGCCGAGTTCGCCCATAGCGCGACCGGTATCGACATTCACCCCGGGGCCCGCATCGGCCGGAACTTCTTCATCGACCACGGTACGGGCGTGGTGATCGGCGAGACCACCGAAATCGGCGACAATGTCAAACTCTATCAGGGAGTGACCCTCGGGGCGCTCAGCTTCCCGACCGATGAGCATGGCAACCTCCACCGCGGCTTCAAGCGCCATCCCAGCATCGAGGACGACGTCGTGATCTACTCGAACGCGTCAATCCTCGGACCGGTTACCATCGGGCGGGGATCGGCCATCGGCGGAAACGTCTTCCTGACCCACGACGTCGACCCCTACAGCAAAGTCACCATCGAGAAGCCGGACAATCGGATTCGCCGGCACACGCCGCGGTAAGACACATTCGGCGAGGGTCCGCATATCCCCGCGCCCCCGCCGTTGTCAGGGCGCCGGGAACACGCCGGTGGACAGGTAGCGGTCACCGCGGTCGCAGACGATGGCAACGATGAGCGCGTTATCGACCTCGCGCGCCAGTTTCACCGCCGAATGAATCGACGCCCCGGATGATATGCCGGCGAAAATGCCCTCTTCGCGCGCAAGACGGCGTGCCATCTCCTCGGCCTCGGGCTGGGTGATGTCCATGATGCGGTCCACGCGCTCCGGTTCGTAGATGCTCGGCAGGTAGTCTTCCGGCCAGGCACGGCTTCCGGGAATCTTCGCACCCTGCGACGGCTGCACACCCACGATCTGAATCCCGGGATTTCGTTCCTTGAGGTAGCGCCCCGTTCCCATGATGGTGCCGGTGGTACCCATAGAGGCCACGAAATGGGTGAGCTCTCCGTCGGTGTCGCGCCAGATCTCAGGTCCCGTCGTTCCGTAGTGGGCGGCGGGGTTGTCGGGGTTTCCGAACTGGTTGAGGATGCGGCCGCGCCCTTCGGTCTCGAGGGCTCGCGCCCGGTCGATCGCCGCCTCCATCCCGCCGTCCTTCGGCGTGAGGAT
>JAWLDL010000109.1:0-6881 GCA_041686675.1 Spirochaetia bacterium
GTCGCAGATCGTGGACCCGAGCCAGACGCGTGCGATCGGCTGGGCCCTGGCCCGTCTCGCCTCCCGAGCCGACGGCAAGCGGACCGTGGCAGAGCTCGTGGCCGAGACCGAGGAAGTCGTGCGTGAGGAGGGGCTCGACGCTCTCATCGGGCGCCCTGCCCCGGATCTGGCTGCGTTTCGCGGACTCGAGCTCGCGGCTGCGCTGAACCGGTTGCGGAGCCTTCGCGTCACGCGCCGGACATGAAAAAGGGCGAATGCATGTGCACCCGCCCTGTCATTCGAAACGGTAAGTCGGCGTCGACGGCGGGTCGGCGTCAGCCGAACTCGACGTTCCGCTCGATCTCGTTCTCGGGAGCCTCTTTGAGCTCGTCGAGGTAGGCCTGCACCGCTTCCTGCTGCCGCTGCTGTTCGAGGTACTGTGCAATCTGGGGCTTCACCTCTTCATACGGCGTGGTGCCGCCGGTGCTCTTCTCTTCGACCTTGATGATGTGGAAGCCGAAGCGGGTCTCGACCACGTCGGAGATCTCACCGGCCTCGAGGGCAAATGCCGCCTCTTCGAAGGAGGGAACCATCTCGCCGCGTGAGAACTGCGGAAGGCTGCCGCCGTTCTGGGCGCTGGGACCCTCGGAGTGCTCGCGTGCGAGCTCGGCAAAGTCCGCGCCGTCCTCGAGCTCCTCGAGAAGCTCCTCGGCACGGGCCCGCGCCTCCTCTTTGGCCTCTTCGGTCTCGGCCTCGCGCGTGTCAATGAGAATGTGGCTCGCCTTTACGCTCTGGGACTCTTCGAACATCTGCGTGTTCTCTTCGTAGAACTCGCGCACCTCTTCGTCGGTGACATCAATTCCCGAGGTCACCTCCTCTTCGAGGAGCTTCTGAATGGTGAGGCTACGGCTGATCTCGCTCCGCAGCTGGTCCTCATTCATGCCGGCATTTGCAAGCGCACTGGCGAAGCCTTCCTCGCCGTACTGGCCCTTGTACTGCTGGATCTGCTCCTCGACCTCGCTCTCGGAGGCGCTGATGTCCTGCTCCTGCGCTACCTGGTAGAGTAGCTCTTCGTTGATCATCCCCTCGAGGATATTCGCCTTCATGTCGTTGAGCTGTGTGTCCGAGATGGGAGCTCCCTGGCTCTGGCGGCGCATCTGCAGCTCGTTTCGAGCCACGGCGTCGTTGAAGCGCTCGTTGGACAGCGCGGTACCGTTCACCACGGCGACCGGCTCTCCGTCCGGATCAACGGCCGGTTCGGAATCCGGTTGCGCGGGCTGAGCGTTTCCGGAGGGCAGGCCCTGGTCACCGCCGCTCTGATCCGTCTGGTCCTGCTGCTGCTCCTGTTCCTGGGACTCCTGGTCTTCCTGGCTCTCTTCCCGGTTGCCGCCGGCGGTGGCTGCGACCGTAACGGCGAGGCCGAGAGCAAGAGCCATCGCTACGATGCGAAATAAGCGTGATTGCATGTATGCTCCTTGTAATGTGCTTTGAATGAAATATGATACGACAAAACGCGGTCTCTGCCTCTATATACTGCGCGAACTCACGCGATGTCAAGGATCGCCGACACCGGAGCGCTGTCAGGTAATGCCAAAAACTCTGTATACTCTAATGTTGCTGTAGACATGGGATGGCGCACGACGTATACTCATCCTGTTTTGACTGATCCTGCTCGACTCTCGATAGACGACCCCGATCTCGGGAAGACGCTCGATGAGCTTGCGGCGGAGGCGCTGGATCGCCTCGACGTCGGTGTGGTCCGTATGGACCGTGCGGGACGGGTGACGGCCTACAACACCGCCGAAGCTGAGCTCTCGGGTCTCTCGGCGGCCGGCGTGGTGGGGCAGGATTTTTTCGTGCAGGTGGCACCGTGCACGAACAATCACCTCGTCGCTCAGCGCTTCAGAGACGAGGACGAGCTCGATGAGTCGATTGACTACGTCTTCACCTTTCGAATGCTCCCTGTGCCGGTCAGGCTGCGCATGCTGAAGCGGCCCGACTCGCCGCATCAGTATCTCGTCGTTCAGCGGGTATGAGTACGCGAAACTACGAGCAGCTGCTGGAGTTTCTCTATCGCGTCCCCGTCGGCTTGGTTGAAATCGACGGGCGGGGGGAGATTCGGCTCATGAACGCCTATGCCTCCCAGGTGCTCATGCCGGTTTCCGGCCCCTCCTGGACGCAGAATCTCTTCGACATACTCGATGCCCACGCTCCGGAGCTCCCGTCCTCCATCGCCCAGCACGAGAGTGCCTTCGGCACGGTCATCTCGAACGAGCGCATCAAACTACTGGACGACTGGTACGCGCTGACCGTGGAGCGCCTCGACGAAGACTCCTATATGGTGGCATTCCGGAATGTAACCGACGAGGTCGAACGGGAGCAGCGCCTTCAGTCCGCCATCACCCAGGAGGCGGAACAGCGCGGGCGCATGGAGATAGCCGGAAGCGTGCTCCATGATATCGGCAACGCCCTCGGCGGGCTCTCCACCAAAGTCGCCCGCCTGCTCGCCGAATCGCGCTGGCGCGAGGTGACCGAGCTCGAACGCCTGCAGGTGCTCGTGGAGGACCAGCGGGAACCGCTTGCTCGCGCACTCGGTGCGGAGCGGCAGGCCGCGCTGTCGACGTTTCTCGCGGAGCTCGTCGCCAGTCTCGAGGGCCGCAGTGACGAGATCCGCGGTACCGCCGAAGAGATGGCGCAGACCCTCGAGCATGTCTCCGAGACGCTGTCCCTGCAGCGTCAGTACGCGCAGGAGTGGACGACCGGCAGCCGCGCCCCGGTTCATCTGATGAGGTTGATCGAGGATGCGATTGCGATGCAGCGCTCGGGTTTCGAGAAGCGGGGCGTCACGCTCTCGCGCAGCTATCCTGATGGGACGGTACTCGTCGCGGGAGATCGGACCAAACTGGTGCGGGTGTTCGTCAATCTGGTGAAGAACGCGCTGGAGTCCTTCGACGAGCTCGAGCGAAGCCAGGCCGATCCTCCGCTTATCCACATCAGCGTTGAGTGCGTGGACACGCCGGAGGGACGCAGGGCGCGGGTTTCGGTGAAGGACAACGCGGTGGGCTTTGACGTCGCGCCGCGCTCGCTCACCGAGGAGGAACGCAGTACCGAAAAGGCCGGCGGCAGCGGTATGGGCCTCTACGCGGCGCGACATATTGTCGACGCACATGAGGGAGAGCTTTCCCTCGAAAGTGACGGCGCGGGGCAGGGTGCGACGGCAACGGTCATGCTTCCCGTGGCCCGGGAGTTGAAAACAGGAGACGGCTCATGAATGAGCAACTGAATACCAGAGTACTGGTTATCGATGATGAGGAGGCCATTCGCGACAGCTTCCGCGAGATACTTCTGCCGAAAGCCCGCGACTACAGCGGCTTGAGTGACGCCAGTGACTCCCTGTTCGGATCGTCGGGGCCGGTGTCCCGCGGCACCGAGCTCTTTGACTTCAAGCTCGACGAGGCGGCCGACGGGGAGTCCGGGGTGGAGAAGGTGCGGGAGGCGGTATCCGCCGGAGCGCCATACGCGGCGATCTTTGTGGACATGCGTATGCCGGGTCGTGACGGGCTCGAGACGGTGCAGCAGATCCGTGAAATGGACGGCAGGGCGGAGATCATCTTCATAACCGCCTACAGCGACCATTCCATCGAAGAGGTGGTCGACCGCGCCGGCGCGAATGTGGGCTACCATACCAAGCCCTTCGCACCCGAGGAGATCCGCCAGCTTGCCACCAAAGCGGTATACGAGTGGAACAAGACCCGCAACCTCGAGAGTCTCATCGCCATCATCTCCGACCTGCGGGCGACGCAGTCCCAGCTCGACCTGCTGCTGAACAACGTGCTGCATCAGGTTGCCGAGCTCGTGGGTTCGGGATCCGCCCTCATCGCGTTTCGCGGGCAGGATTCGCAGTACCGCAAGCATATCGGCATCGGCCGCCTCGCCGATGAGGCTGTCGCCGAGAAGTATCTCAGCACGCTCCCGCAGGTGCCGGAGGGCGAAGTCGTGCAGGGAGATGAGTCGATATACTTCCCGATGCATAAGTACGGCGTGGTTGCTCTCTTCGAGAACAGCGAACGCGCGCTCAATAACGACCGTGTCTACATGGTCCGCCTCTTCCTCGAGCAGGCAGCGCAGGCCATCGACAATGCCGAGCTGCAGGAAGAGCTCATCCGAAACGAGAAGCTCTCGGCGGTGGGGCAGGGAATCAACATGGTGGCGCACGACCTCCGTTCGCCCCTCGGCAACATCATTTCGCTCGTGGAGCTCGTGAAGATGAGCGACGACGAGCCCGAGGAAGTGCCACGCTACCTGGAGCTCATAAAGCAGTCCGCCGAGAATGCTGTGACCATTGTCACCGATATTCTCGACTTCACGCGCAACACCGAAATCGAGAAGCAACGGGTGGCGGCGAGTCAGCTCATTCGGCGCGTCGTGGACGATGCCGCCCGACGGGACACCGAAAGCAGGGTCAGGATCGAGGCACGTGATGCCGAAGGCGTCGAGGTGCTGTGCGACTTCAGCAAGATGCAGCGGGTCCTCTCGAACCTCGTACGGAACTCAGCCGAAGCGCTTACGAACGCGGGCGTCGCCGATCCGGTGGTGTCCATCGGGGCGGAGACCCGTGACGGTGTGACTCACTTCGTGGTCTCGGACAACGGACCGGGGCTACCCGAGGAAGTCCGCAGCCGGCTGTTTGTTCCCTTTGTGACGCAGGGGAAGAGTGCCGGTAACGGGCTGGGGCTCGCGATCGTGAAGCGGTTCGTGGACGCGCACGGGGGCACGATCGAGGTGGACACGGGTGAGGCCGGCACCACCTTCGATATCGCCCTGCCGACGGGGTAGCAGGCCGGGTGCGGGGCACCCCCCCCCGTGGGCGGCACCGCGGCTGACCGGCGCCTAGAGAATGTGTTTCAGGAACTTCTGGGTGCGCTCGTGGTCGGCGTTGTCAAAGAGGTCGGACGGCGCCCCAGTCTCCACGACCCGTCCCTCGTCCATGAAGACGACCGTGTCGGCTGCCGCACGGGCAAATCCCATCTCATGGGATACCACCAGCATGGTCATCCCCTCTCTCGCCAGATCCAGCATGACGTCGAGAACCTCTTTGATCATCTCGGGGTCGAGCGCGGAGGTCGGCTCGTCGAAAAGCATCACCTTGGGGTCCATAGCCAGGGCCCGCGCAATCGCCACGCGCTGCTGCTGTCCGCCGGAGAGATGCCGCGGGTAGGCATCGGCCTTGTCGGCGAGTCCGACGCGGGCAAGGAGCTCCCGGGCCCGCGGATCCGCCCTGTCGCGTGACATGTGCTTCACCGTTCGCGGCGCGAGGGTGATGTTATCGAGGGCGGTGAGGTGAGGAAAGAGGTTGAAGTCCTGAAAGACCATCCCGACCTCTTCGCGGATCTTTCGGATATCCCCGCGAGGATCCGTCACGCTGTCGTTGTCGATCCAGATCTCGCCGCCTGTGAGCGTCTCGAGGCGATTCACGCAGCGAAGCAGGGTGCTCTTGCCGCTTCCCGAGGGGCCGATCACCAGAACCACCTGCCCGGCCTTTACGTCGAAGCTTACCCCGCGCAGGGCCTCCACGTTCCCGAATACCTTCTGCGCGTTCTTTATCCGTACTCTAGCTTCCGCTTCGGCCAAGACGATCCTCCATGATTCCGACGAGCTTCGAGAAAAACAGTGTCAGCACGAGATACATGAGTGCCACGATTGTGTAGGTTTCGAAGTATTCGAAGCTCGTGGAGGCGAACTCGCGACCGCGACGGAGCAGGTCGGAGACTGCGAGAATGGATACCAGCGAGGAGTCCTTCAGGAGCGCGATGAATTCGTTTCCCACCGGCGGCAGGATGGTGCGTATCGTCTGCGGGAGGATTACCCGGCGCAGCGCCTGTCGGCGCGTCATGCCGAGGGCGAGGGCGGCTTCCATCTGTCCCTTGGGTATCGAGGAGATTCCCGCGCGGAAGATCTCGCCCATGTAGGCGCCGTAGCAGACCGACATCGCGATGATGGCCGCGAGCAGTCGCGGTACCTGCACGAAGGCTCCGAGTGCGTAGTAGATGTAGAACAGTTGCACCAGCAGCGGGATGCCGCGGATCACCTCCACGTAGACCGTGGCTATTCGATTGATGACGGTGTTCCGCGAGATCCGGCCGAGGCCTGTTATGAGCCCGATAATGAGGGCGATCACGATGGAGATCACCGTGACCTGAAAGGTTCGAAGCACCCCCATCGGGAGAAACTTGATTACGTCCCAGTAGGGAGACGGGGAGAGTGCCGGCAGCAGTATCAGCAGGCCGATCGCGCCGAAGAAGGCAATCCGCCACGCCGAGAAGAGATTCTTCTCGGCGCGGTCGGGAATGAGCATCCCGTCTGAGACCGTGATGCTCGTGTTCTTCTGCGAGGTGCGGTCTACCTCAGCCACTTGTTCTCGAGCTCTTCGATGTAGCCGGCTTCCTGGGCCGCCGCGAGGCCCTCGTTGATCATTGCGAGGACTTCGTCGTTGCCCTCCTGAACGGCGATGCCGTAGAACTCATTGGTGAAGGGCTCCCCGACGATCTCAAGTGTGTCGGAGTACTCCTCGTTCTGAAGCGCATAGTTTGCCGCGATGGGCGTGTCGGCTACGACGCCCGAGATGCGGCCGTTGGCGAGATCCTCGATCGCCAGCCCGATCTCGTCATAGGTGCGGAGCTCCACCCCGTCCATATTCTGAATCTCGATGGCTCCGGTAGTGCCGATCTGCGCGCCGACCTGTTCGCCGCGGAGATCCTCGAGGGTGCTCACCCCGCTCGCGCTCTGCTGGACGATGAGAACCTGACCTGCATTGATGTAGGGCTCGGAAAAGTCCATGGTCTCCTGGCGATCGGCGGTGATGGTTACCCCCGGAGTTCGCCCTACGGCCCGGTGCCGCCTCA
>JAWLDL010000110.1:0-6859 GCA_041686675.1 Spirochaetia bacterium
TGACGGAGTCGCCGCTCAGGGCACCCCCGACGCCCTCGGACTCGTGCTCGTTCGGCGCATCGTGCAGGCCCTCGCGGGGCAGGTACAGATTCCGGCGGCCGACGCCGCAGCCCGCATTGTCATCCCCCTGCAAAGGCAGACGACAGGCAATGAAATGGAGAACTGAACCATGAGACTGGAGCTGACCGGCGGACTCTCTCTCAACGAAGAGGAGCAGTCGCTGTTGACCATGCACAGCGTGCTCAACGTCATGAATACCGTAATGATGGAGCTGCTGAATCTCTCAGACATCGTCGGCTCGCATCCCGCTCTCGAGCAGGCGCAGGACGTCGTGATTCGGGTCGCAGATGATCTCCGGGACTCAGAGCGTGCCGGCGACCACCTGACTGCGGCAGACACACTTGCCCGAGAGCTCACTGACCTCATTGGTAAGGCGCTCTCCTCACATTCCGGCGCTGCCGAGCGGGAGGACGTTAAGGAATCGCTCGCCGGTCTCGACCAGGTATTCGGCGTGCTGAAAGTTCGCGCGCAAGAGCTCGTCGACCGGGCCGCGGATCCCGACATGTGGGTGGAGTACGAAATCGAGGCACTCAAACGGAACTTCCTCGAAGTCTTCGCAGCCATCGAGCAGAACAGCCATGGCGGTTATCGCATCGTATTCAACCTTGCCACGCATGAGGAAGGCGATTACTTCGTCGATCTCGAGATGTCGAGCTTCCGCGGAAACGTCATTCGCATCCCGGCAGTACTGCAGGATGTCATGCGCGACCTCATCGCCAACGCCCGCAAATACACCGCTCCCGGGGGTCGCATCATGGCCGGCCTCGACGAGAACACCGACCGGCTGCGCTTCGTCGTCGAGGACAGCGGCCGTGGCATCCCGGCCGAAGAGCTGCCGCATGTGATCGACTTCGGGTACCGTGGCACCAACGTGCAGGACCGCCCCACCCGGGGCGGCGGCTTCGGGCTTACAAAGGCATTTCACGTGACCCGACGACTCGGCGGTCATATGTGGATCGAGAGCGAGCCGGGGGGCGGTACACGAGTGGAGATCGAGATCCCACAGACCGGCACGTAAGGCGGTCCCTCACCGCGCCGCGCGGAACGACCCCGCGTGCTCCGGCGCCGCCCTTCCCGACGCCGCGTGCACCGCCACCGCCTGCCACGCCGAACCCTGATTTGCTTTCGACGTCGCTCACCTTTACCTTCCCGATGGGAGGTACACCAATGAGCTACTATTTCTCGAAGACGCTCAGCATGCCGTTCGAAGCTGCAATAGATCGGGTAACGGAGGAGCTCAAGAAGGAGGGCTTCGGCGTTCTCACCCAGATCGACGTGAAGCAGACCATGAAGGAGAAACTCGGCGAGGACTTCCGCGACTATCGCATCCTCGGTGCCTGCAATCCACGATTCGCCTACAAGGCGCTTTCCACCGAGGACAAGATCGGCACGATGCTTCCGTGTAACGTCATCGTGCAGGATATCGGCGGCGGGGAGGTCGAAGCGGCCGCCGTCGATCCTCAGGCATCGATGGCATCGGTGGACAACCCGGACCTCGAAGCGGTCGCCGGTGAGGTTCGCTCGCGTATCAGCAGGGTCATCAGGTCTCTCTGAGCCCCCGAGACCGCGGAGGACCGGCCGGGCGCCCCCAGCCCCCGGCCGGCGAGGCCCTGCCGGGACTTGCAATTTCCTACATTTCCATGCAGTTTTATGAATCATCATGCGATCCGGCAAGTCGACCGGCACGGGCGGAGGTGTGTCCGACGCCGTGCCGATCGCAACCTTTAGTATTGCCGCCACAGACCGCGCCACCGGTGACATCGGTGTAGCCACCGCCTCACGTTATGTTGCAGTCGGCTCGCTCGTGCCGCACGTCCGGGCCGGGGTTGCGGCGGTCGCTACCCAATCGGTCGCGCACCCCGCCCTTGCGGACGCCCTGATCGATTCTCTCGCCGCCGGCGAGGACCCGCCTGACACTGCCCTCGACCGGCTTCTCGCCGAGGACGCTTCCCGTGATATCCGTCAATTTGCAGTTGTTACCGCCGACGGCCGGACCGCCGCGTTTACAGGCTCGCAGTGCGTTCCATTCGCCGGCGAGCGCGCGGGCACCGACGCGGTGTGCGCGGGGAACACCCTCACCGGCCCCGAGGTACTCGAGGCGATGCTCGAGGGATTCGCGGGGACGGATGGGCGACTGTGGGATCGGCTTCTTGCCGCGCTCGACCGGGGTGACGCCGCCGGGGGAGACGCGCGCGGGAAACAGGCCGCCGCGCTGCGCGTGCATCGCACCGGTGGCGGATATCGGGGCAGCGGGGAGGTCGTGGTCGATCTGCGGGTCGACGATCACGCGGATCCGGTAGCAGAGCTCGCACGCCTGCTCGCGGTGCTGAAAGAAACGAGAAAACAGGAGCCCGACACCGGGCTCGAGAGCTGATGGGACCCCGCTCCGGGGCCTCAACTATATTGCGGTAGCATAAGGAGGAATCATGCTACAGAGGACTTTGATACTTTCGCTCGTTCTGATGCTGGCGGCAAGCGTCGCATTCGGCGGTGGGCAGGGCGAGTCGGAAGCGATGGACACGCTGGTCGTCGGCCAGATCGCGGAGCCCAAGGCACTCGATCCCCATACGGTGACGGCGGTCAACGACTTCCGCATCCTGGTCAACATCTACGACGGACTGGTTCGGTTCGGTGACGGCTCTCTCGAGGTCGAGCCCGCGCTCGCGGAATCCTGGGAGATCTCCAGCGACGGCACGGTCTACACCTTCAACCTCCGCGAGGATGTGAGCTTCCATGACGGGACCCCCTTCAACGCCGAGGCGGTGAAGTTCAACTTCGACCGCATGCTCAACGAGGACCATCCCTACTACGACACCGGCCCCTTCCCGCTGGCGTTCTTCTTCAGCTCCATTGAGGAAGCCCGCGTCGTCGACGAGTACACCGTGGAGCTCGTGCTCAACGAGCCCTTTGCGCCCCTGCTCTCCAACCTCGCCTATCCGACGGGCCTGCTCGTCTCGCCGGATGCGGTCCGGGAACACGGAGAGGACTACGGGCGGAACCCGGTCGGCACCGGTCCCTACAGCTTCGTCGAGTGGCGCAGCAACACGCAGGTGACCGTGGCGAAAAACGAGGATTACTGGGACGGGGAGCCCGGCATGGACCAGATCGTCTTCCGGCCCATTACCGACGGCAACACCCGGGTGAACGAGATGCTCTCCGGCGGTCTCGACATGATGGTCGAGGTTCCGCCCGATTCGGTCGCGACGTTTGAGAACAACGATGACTTCACCGTTTATGAGCAGGCCGGCCCCCATGTCTGGTTCCTGATCCTGAACCTCCGCGAGGGCCCGTTCACGGATGAACGCGTTCGTCAGGCGGCGAATTACGCCGTCGACAAGGAAGCACTCGTTGAGAACGTGCTGCAGGGCACCGCCACGGTCGCCGACAGCCCGATCCCGCCGGCTTTCGACTGGGCCTACAACGAGAGTCTCGACCCCTACCCCTACGATCCCGAGCGGGCACGTGAGCTCATCCGGGAGGCAGGCGCCGAAGGCGCCGAGGTTACCTTCTACGTAACGGAGGGCGGCTCGGGCATGCTCGATCCGGTGCCGATGGGCACCGCCATACAGGCAGACCTCGAAGCGGTCGGTCTTGACGTCAGCATCGAGACGTACGAATGGAACACCTTCCTCGGCGAGGTCAATCCGGGCCTCGAGGGCAAGGCCGATATGGCTCAGATGGCATGGATGACCAACGACCCCGACACCCTGCCTTTCCTGACGCTGCGCACCGCTGCTTTCCCCGAAGAGGGCGGGTTCAACTCCGGCTACTACTCGAACCCCGAGGTCGACGAGCTGCTGAACCAGGCCCGTGTATCCACGAGCCAGGAGGAGCGCGCCCGACTCTACGCCGAGGTGCAGGAAATCGTCTACGAGGACGCCCCATGGGTCTTCGTGGCAAACTGGAAGCAGAACGCGGTGGCCCGAAGCGAGGTGCAGAACTTCAGCCTCCAGCCCTCGTTCCTGCTCGAGCTCGGAGACGTCAGCTACTGACCATCCGAAGACATGAATAATTCCGTAACCCTCGCGGGCGGCCTTCGGGCCGTCCGCCGGGTGCGGGTGCGGTCGCGGGAATCAAATCATGTGGCGATACATCCTGAAACGGCTTCTGCTGCTGGTGCCCGTCCTGCTCGGAATCTCCATCATCGTGTTTCTGATCATGGAGCTCATTCCCGGCGATGCGGCACAGGCCATCCTCGGCTCATTCGCGACACCCGAGAACCTCGAACGGGTCCGAAGCGAGCTCGGCCTCGACAAACCGCTGGTACAGCGCTACTTCATCTGGCTCGGAAACATCCTCCAGGGTGATTTCGGACGCTCCTACTCGCTCGACCGTCCGGTCATCGACGAGGTACTGGACAGACTCGGCCCGACACTTCTCCTCGCCGGCTCCTCACTGCTGTTCGCCACGGTGATGGGCATGGTCGCCGGGATCATCGCGGCGGTGAAGCAGTTCGGCTGGCAGGATATGTTCTTCACCGTCATCGTGCTCGTGGGCATCTCGACACCGTCGTTCTGGCTCGGGCTGGTATTCGTGCTGCTTTTCAGCGTCCAGCTCGGCTGGTTTCCCGTCAGCGGCATGATGCAGATCGTCGGCGGCGGCGGGGTGCTCGACGTCCTCCATCACCTGGTACTGCCTGCGGTCACGCTCGGAGTCGTCGCAACAGGCGTCATCGCGCGGCTCACCCGCTCCACCATGCTCGAAGTTCTGCGTAAAGACTTCATCCGCTCGGCCCGCGCGAAGGGACTGTCCGAGCGCCGGGTCATCATGCGCCACGCCTACAAGAACGCGCTCGTGAGCATCGTGCCGGTTCTCGGTATCCAGACCGGCTTCGTCATCGGCGGTGCCATCTATATCGAGACCGTCTTCCAGTGGCCCGGTATCGGGCGCATGCTCGTCACCGCCATTCAGACCCGCGATATCCTGCTCGTGCAGGGCGGTGTGGTGGTCGTTGCGGGTCTTTACGTTCTCATAAACCTCATCGCGGACGTCGCCCAGCATGCCCTCGACCCGAGGATACAGACATGAGTCTGAGACCCACGCGACTTCGTCGCTTCTTCTACAACCCGGCGGCAACCGCCGGACTCATCATCGTGATCGCGGTCGTGGCGCTGTCGGCGGCCGCCCCGATTCTCGGTCTGCCCGATCCGGACGCTACTTCACTCGCCAACCGCCTGCTTCCTCCGGGAAGTGAGGGACACTTCCTCGGAACCGACGAGCTCGGGCGGGACATACTCTCTCGGCTTGTCTGGGGCACCCGGGTGAGCCTTGCGGTGGGTATCTCCGCTACCGCCATCGCCGCGGTCATCGGCTCACTCATCGGCATCATCGCAGCCTTCTACGGGAAGTTCCTCGACAATTTCCTCATGCGGGGCGTGGACATGCTCATGGCCTTTCCCTATCTCTTGCTGGCCCTCGCCATTGTTGCGGTGCTGGGCCCGGGCCTCTTCAATGCGTTGATCGCGATCTCCATCGTGAATATCCCCTTCTTCGCACGGAATGTGCGAGGCGCCACGGTGAGCCTCGTGCGCCTGGAGTACGTTGACGCCGCCCGCCTCAGTGGCCTCGGCGATGCGAAAATCCTCTTCGGAGAGCTTCTGCCGAATGTGTTGCCGGTGATCTTCATCACCATCTCGACCACCGTGGGGTGGATGATCCTCGAGACGGCGGGATTGAGCTTTCTCGGTCTCGGCGCCCAGCCGCCGCAGGCCGACCTCGGCAGCATGCTCGGAAACGGGCGGCGCCTCATCCTGCAGGCGCCGCATGTTGCCACACTTCCCGGCCTGGTGATCCTCGTCCTCGTAATCGGCATAAACCTCGTCGGCGACGGCCTGCGTGACGTGCTTGATCCCTACCTGAGCTCCGGAGCCCTCGTGAGCCCGCGCGCGGCAACCGAGGTCGACGGCGCGCTCGCGAAGCGCGTCCGTGGAGCCGCCAAACGGGAGGCCGCCCGCGCCGCCGCCGCGCGTGAAGCCGCCCGTGGCGCTGCCGCCACCATGAGCCCGGACGCCGGCGCCACCGCCGGGCCGGGGGACGCCACCGCCACGCCGGGCCCCTCCGGCACCGACGGACACGCGCCGATCCTCTCCGTCAGCGATCTCAAGACCTGGTTCTGGACCGGCGGAGCCCCCGTGCATGCAACCGACGGGGTGTCCATCGATATTCCCCGCGGCACCGCCGTGGGTGTGATGGGCGAGTCCGGGTCCGGCAAGTCGGTTACCGCCCTCTCGGTCCTGGGCCTGGTCCCCACGCCACCGGGCCGCATCATGGAGGGAAGCATCCGCTACAACGGGGAAGAGCTCGTCGGGTCCTCCCTCGAGCACCTGCAGCACTTCCGCGGGAACCGCATCTCCTACGTCTTCCAGAACCCGATGACAGCGCTCAACCCGCTGATGCCCGTGGGTGAGCAGATTGCCGAATCCATCCGCAGGCATCAGGACGCGACCAACGCCTCCGCCCGGGCCCGCGCCGTCGAGCTCATGACCGCCGTACACATCCCGGATGCCGGCCGCCGCATCGATGCCTATCCCCATGAGCTCTCCGGCGGAATGCGCCAGCGGGTGGTCGTCGCCATGGCGCTGGCAAATGACCCCGACCTCATCATCGCCGACGAGCCGACCACCGCGCTCGATGTGACCATACAGGCGCAGATCCTGCAGCTCTTCGACGAGCTCCGACGCACGCGCGGGGTGTCGCTTCTCTTCATCTCCCACGACTTCGGGGTGATTTCGCAGATCTGCGAGCGCGTGGTCGTCATGTATGCCGGGCAGGTCGTGGAGGTCGGCACCGTCGATCAGAT
>JAWLDL010000111.1:0-6852 GCA_041686675.1 Spirochaetia bacterium
CTACGATTTTACCACGACCACGATTGTTCCCGGGGTGATGGACTACGAGGGCTGCAAGATACAGCTGCTCGACCTCCCCGGCATCATCCATGGCGCCTTCATAGAGGTGGACCTCGACACGGGCCATGCTCTTTCCATCGAGCGGGTTCGCGAGGAATCCCTCGTGTAGAGAGGCGCCGTCGTGGCCAAGCGCCCCCTGCTGTCGTTGCTGCAACAAACCTACCCCGACGAGAAGAAAGACGAGCTCTTCGCACGCGTGCTCTGTGGCGAGGTCATGGTCGACGGCGAGCGCGTAAAGGACCCGAAGCGCCCCGTCGCCCCGACCGCGGAGATCGTGCTCGCCGGCCGCGGCTTCGTCTCCCGCGGGGGCGAGAAGCTCGATGCTGCGCTCGCCGCCTGGGAGATCCCCGTGGCGGGAAACGTGTTTCTGGATGCGGGGGCGAGCACGGGCGGGTTTACCGATTGCCTCTTGCAGCGCGGCGCGGCACGGGTGCACGCCGTCGACGTCGGATTCAATCAGCTTGCCTACAGCCTTCGCCGCGATGAACGCGTCATCGTCCATGAATCCACAAACATTACCGAGGTGGGGCAGCTCGATCCGCCGGCCGATGCCGCGGTATGTGACCTGAGCTTTCGTTCTCTCTCGGGGGTATCAGGAAGCCTGTTGGCGCTTACCGCCGAGCGCTGGTTCATCGCGCTGGTGAAGCCACAGTTCGAGTGGAAGGACCCGCCCGCGTCCTTTGACGGAGTGGTGCGCCGGCGTGAGGATGCGCTCGCGATACTCGCCGACACCCTCGACCGCCTGTCAGCAGAGGGAGCACATGCCCGTCGACTCATCGAGTCGCCGATTCGCGGACGACGCGGCAACTACGAGTTCCTGGCGCTTTTCAGCGAGACCGCGGGGCCGTCACCCGAGGCCCTGGTCGAGGCCGTCGACCAACACGCTCCTTGATACCCATCAGCCGAATGTGTTTCGGCCGATGGGATCCCCGATGTAAATGCCCTCGCCACCGAGATAGTCCACCCGCTTTCCCTCGATGAGTATCTGGACGCGGTCCACCGTGGGGAACTCCGTGGTCGAGTAAATGATCTGCTGCAGCTGAGCGACGAACCCTTCCACGCCCATGGGATTGAAGCGGAAAGATTCGTTGAAGTTCAGGTATGCCACCCCGTCCTCGACCGCCGCCGAGATCAGCTGCGTGTTCTCGGGAATGAGGTTGAGGAGGCCGAGGTTCAGCTCCTCCGTCGTGGGGCCCTTGAGCAGAGCGTTGAGGGTCTGCGTCATGGGGCTGTTAACGTAGCTTACCATCCGTTCCACCTGATGCGGATAGATCGTGCCGTCCTCGGTCACGCGGATATAGTAGATTCGTGATGTGCGCCGGCGCGGTTGCACCTCGGGTTCGTCGCGTTCCTCGGGCTCGCGGGGAGGAGCCTCGGGGTCTGCGGCGACCTCGGGCTCATCGCGGGATTCCGGGGTCGGCTCCTCCGCGGGCTCCGGCTCGGGCTCGGACTCGGGCTGCCGCGGCGGGGTCTCCTCCACGGGGGGCTCCACCGGCTCGAGCTCCGGTTCGTCCTCCGGCACCGGCTGCCTGCCGTCGTCGTCGACGTCCGGGGCTTGCTCGCCGTCTTCCCGCGTGACTTCGGGTTCGTCGTCATCGGATAATCCGACCCGCTCGGAAAGCACTTCCACCAGCCCGGTCGTCTCGAGCACATTTTCGATGTTCTGCTTGTTATACAGGAAGACCACTGCAACGAAGAGCACGAAGGCGATCCAGAACAGAATGCCCACCGATGCGCGTTTCTTCCGTTTAGAGCGTGCCATATCGTTTTCCATTATCGTCCGTAACGGGCTCGCTGTTTACGCTCAAGTGCGCGCCATGAACGCATCGTGCGCCGCTCGATGAATGGTGGTGTGCCGTCGGGCGAGTGCGCGATGGTCCGCGGAGTATCCGCCGCCGATCACTCCGGCCACCGGTATGCCCCGTCGCAGACAATGGTCGAGTACGTAGGCATCCCGCCGGGCGAGTCCCCGGTCGGTCATCTCGAGCCTGCCGAGGCGGTCCGCCGCATGGGGGTCGACTCCGGCGTCATAGAGCACAATGTCGGGTCGGAGCTCATCGAGGAGGTCGGGAAGATGGTCGGCGAGGATCCGCAGATACCCCGAATCGTCGAGGCCGTCATCGAGCTCCACATCGAGGTCGCTCACCTGTTTGTGAAACGGAAAGTTCTTACCCGAATGCATGGAGAAGGTGAAGACAGCGGGATCGTCGGAGAATGCGCGAGCGGTGCCGTCACCCTGGTGGACATCGAGGTCGACGATGAGTACCCGATCAGCGGTGCCGTCGCTGGTCAGCCGCTTGGCCGCCACCGCGAGATCATTGAAGATGCAGAACCCGGACCCGAAGTCGGGGTGTGCGTGATGGGTTCCGCCGGCGGTATTGCAGGCGATCCCATGGCGCAGTGCCAGACGCGCTGCGAGTAGTGTTCCCGCCACCGCGGCCCGGGTGCGCTCGACGAGCTCCTCGCTCCACGGCAGTCCGATGCGCCGCAGCGCCTTCGGATCGAGGGTTCCGGCGGTGAATGCATCGATGTAGCCGAACTCATGCACGAGTGAAAGAAGCTCGCGGGAGGCGGGCTCGGGGCGGAACACCGACCCTTCCTCGGCGATGCCGTCTTCGACGAGAATCTCGTAGATCATGCGGAACTTGGGCATCGGGAACCGATGTCCTTCGGGGAAGGGCGTGGTGTAGAGGGGATAGTAGACGAGCGGCACTCCCATGGGTGCGTAATATATCGATACGGCCTTGTTGCGGCCAGCGCGCGCCTCCGCGGCGCCGACGCTGCGGCCGGCGCGTTCACATGTTTGACAGCGTCTCATGAATCGCCCTATAGTTGAAACGCAATGCAGGAATTCCACGGTATCTCGGCCTCGCCCGGTATCGCTATCGGACCGGCCTTTGTGTACCTCGACGACAACCCACGCGTGCCCAAGTACGAAGTAGCCTTCGAGGACCTCGCGAGCGAGCTCGAGCGCTTTCGGACCGCTGTCCGCCGTGCCGGCGAGGAGCTCGAAGCCCTGCGCAAGCAGGCCGCCGAGACCGAGAAGGGCAAGAGGAACGCGGGCTTCCTCGATTCCCATCTTCTGATGCTCGAAGATCCGGAGTTCCACTCGAACGTGGAACAGCGGCTGAACGAAGAGCAGATGAACGTTGAGTGGGTCCTCTATAAGGCGATACAGGAGCTCATCGATCGCCTCAGTTCCACCGAAGACGACTATCTGCGCGAGCGTACCGCGGACATCCGCGACGTATCGAAGCGGGTGCTCAACCATCTCATGCACCGCGAGCGCATCTCCCTTGCAGACATCGAAACCGACGTCATCCTCGTCGCTCACGACCTCCTTCCGAGCGATGCGGTTGCGATGAACAAGCGCGCCATTCAGGGCATCGTCACCGACGCGGGCGGCAAGACCTCACACACGGCCATCCTCGCCCGCTCCTTCGAAATCCCCGCGGTGCTCGGGCTGTCGTCCATCAGCCAGGAGGTCGGGTACGGTCAGACCGTCATCGTGGACGGCAATCGCGGCCGTGTGGTCGTCGACCCCGACGAAGAGACGTACAACGAGTATCTGCGCGTGCAGCAGGAGTGGCGCCGTCACGAAATCCAGCTCATGGACCTCAATGAGCTTCCCGCGGAAACCAGCGACGGCAAGCTCATCCAGCTCATGGCGAACATCGAGGTGCCCGAAGAGGTCGATTCGGTACTTACCCACGGGACCGACGGCATCGGTCTGTACCGCTCGGAGTTTCTCTTTCTCAGGCCCCAGGGCCTGCCCAGTGAGGACGAACAGTACGAGGCCTACTCTCACGTCCTCAAGGCGATCGATCACAAGCCGGTGACGATCCGAACACTCGACGTGGGGGGTGACAAAGTCGTGCCCGAGCTCGGCGGCTTCGCCGAGAGAAATCCCATCCTTGGATGGCGGGCCATCCGCTTCTGCCTCGCGCGTCCGGATCTCTTCAAGCAGCAGCTTCGAGCCCTTCTGCGGGCATCGGTGCACGGTCAGCTTCGCATCATGTTCCCCATGATCTCGGGAGTCGAGGAGCTGAACCAGGCCCTCGAGATTCTCGAGGAGGTCAAAGCGGATTTGCGGGACAAGGACGTGCCGTTCGACGAGAGCGTACCCGTCGGTCTCATGATCGAGGTGCCCTCCGCCGCTATGACCGCCGACATTCTGGCACGACGAGCCGACTTCTTCTCCATCGGTACGAACGATCTCATTCAGTACACGGTGGCCGTCGACCGCGGGAACGAGCGCATCGCCTACCTCTACGAGCCGTTCCACCCGGGTGTGCTTCGGCTGCTGCGAATGGTCATCGAAAGTGCACACGGTTCGGGCATTTCGGTGGGCATGTGCGGCGAGATGGCCGGTGACCCGCTGGCCACCATCGTGCTGCTCGGTCTCGGACTGGACGAGTACAGTATGAGCGCGTCGGTGGTGCCGGAGGTCAAGCGGATCATCCGCTCCACCTCGATGGCCGAGGCGCGGGAAATCGTCGGAACGGTCATGGACATGAAGTCCTACGATGAGGTCGACCGTTACGTGCAGAACCTCATGGAGCGCCGATTTGACGTCTCGGTCTACTGATCCCACCGTCGCCGTCGTCGGGCGACCCAACGTGGGCAAGTCCACACTCTTCAACCGACTCATCAGAAAACGCAGGGCCATCACCGACCCCACGCCGGGTGTCACCCGGGATGCCGTGGAGGCCGACTGGACCGTGGAGGGACGCCGCGTGCGGCTGCTCGACACCGGCGGGTACACCGAAAGCAGCGAGCGCTTCGATCCCATCGTTGCGCAGCGCAGCCTCGAGGCCGCCTTCGTCGCCGACGTCATCATACTGGTGATGGACGTCACCATGGTGGCGCCGGAAGACGAGAGCTACATGGAGCAGCTCGCCCCGGTGCGTGACCGTGTCGTGCTCGCCGTGAACAAGGTCGACAACGAGGCCCGCGAACACGAGGCGTGGAACTTCTACCGATACGGTTTCGCGGATGTCGTTCCGGTCTCCGCGGAGCACGGGCGAAACGTCGACGCCCTGGTCGAGGTCGTCCTGCGACGGCTCGAAGAGCTCGAAGCGCAAGAAGAAGCCGAGGCTGTGAACGAGGCCGACGGCGCCGAGGCCGCCGGCGCCGAGGCGGCCGCGGAGCAGCAACACATTCGGGTTGCCGTGCTCGGGCAGCCGAACACCGGCAAGTCGACCCTGGTCAACGCGCTCACCGGCTCCGATACCTCCCTGGTATCGGAGATCCCGGGTACCACCCGTGACGTCGTTGAGGGCACGTTCGAGTATCGGGGCGTGGCGTACGAGCTCCTCGACACAGCCGGAATCAGGCGCAAGCAGAGCGTCACCGAGAACGTCGAGTACTACTCGGTCAATCGGGCCATCGGCTCCATCGCCGAAGCGGACATCGTGCTGCTGCTCGTCGATGCCGAGAAGGGGCTCTCGGAGCAGGACAAAAAGATTGCGCGCCTCATCGTCGAGCGGGGCCGCGGGCTGCTGCTCGTGCTGAACAAGTGGGACCTCATGGAGGGCATCACCAACGCCCTCAACGCGGTGAGCGACCGAATCCGCTTCGTCTTCCCGATCCTCTCCTTCGCTCCCATCGTGCCGGTTTCGGCTACCGAGAAGTCCGGCTTCACCAAGCTTCTTGATACCACATACCGTGCATACGCGCAGCTGCAGAAGCGGATCGGCACCGGCGAGCTCAACCGGGCGCTTGCCTCCTGGACGGAGCTGACCCCGCCGCCGTACGTCCGCGGCAAGAGGGTAAAGTTGCACTACATCACTCAGGTCAGCGCGCACCCTGTGGTCTTCGTGCTGTTCGTGAGCAGGGCCCGGGGCTTCCCCGGCTCCTACCAGGGGTACATCGTGAATCGCATCCGTGAAGAGTTCGGCTTTACCGATGTGCCGGTCCGTCTGGACCTGAGGGAGTCGCGCGGCAGCGGATCGGCATGAGTCGCTTCCTGATCGGTCAGGTCTGTAACGCACTCGGGGTCCGGGCCCACGTGCTGCGATACTGGGAACGCCACGTGGAGCTTCTGAGCCCCGCGAAGGACCTCTCCGGCCGCCGGATGTACACCCTCAGAGACGTGCAGCTTCTGTTTCGCCTGAAATACCTCGTATACACCCGCGGCATGTCGGTCGAGGGTGCCTCGCGCAAACTCGTGGAGGAAGTGCAGGGCGGTGGGCAGAACCGAAAGGCGGCGCTCGACTCACTGCGGGGGGATCTTTTTCGGGTGTCCCTCGGGGCACAGCGTCTCGGTGAGCGCCTGGAGGCGGCCACCAGCGGCGGCCGCACCACCGCCCGCACCGCGGGCACTGCAGCCACCTCCGGCGGCACCCGCGCCGGCACCGGCGAAACGCGGAGACCGGCGCTTGGGGAAGGGGTCGCCGCGGTGTTGCGGCAGATGGTGGAGGAGGCTCTGCGACGTTCGCAGGCGGCGCCCGAGGAGTCCCCGGGGCATGACGCCGGCGCGGGCGGCGGGATACTCCGCGCCGCACGGCAGACGACGACCGAAACCGGGGCCGGGGCGGGGCCCGTGGCCGGGACCGCGGCCGAGACGGCGCCCGCGCCGCCCGGCCCCGACGGCGCCGCCGGCGGGTCGGCGCCGCCGGGCGGGTCCGAGGGTTTCCCTGCCGCCCGCGACCTCCTGCAACGCGCACCCCTGCTCGTGGTGACGCCGGCGCCCGCCCTCGGCCACACCGTCGAACAGTATCCCGGCCTGCTGCCCCTTCTCGGACGGGGCGGGGAAACGGTACTCGACCGCATCGGCGGGCAGCTCTCCGC
>JAWLDL010000112.1:0-6845 GCA_041686675.1 Spirochaetia bacterium
GCGATGAGCTCGAGCGAGGTGTCCTCGAGGACCGGCTTCAGTCGCCGTCGCACCTCCTCCTCGTCCAGCACCGGGCCTTCGGGCCCGCGAAGCGGCACGTAACAGGCCTCCCCGCTTTCCACCGCGAAGGAGAAACCGACGGGGGAAGCTTTCAGCGCATCGAGGCTGTCGGTCTCCGAGTCGAAGGCAAAGCGCCCCGCCGATCGGATGCGGGCGAGCCACTCGTCGAGGGTCTGAAGGTCGGTAACGACGGTGTACACGCCCTTGCGCGAGAGCTCGGGCGCGGGCTCCGGGATGCCGGCCCGGCCCGCGACGGCCGCGGCGGCGGCGCCGGCACCCGGGTCTGAGGCGCCGGTCCCCGCGTTGGCGGCGTCGCCGTCGCGACCGCCACCCGCGTTGGCGGCGCCACCCTCGCGGCCGGTACCCGCGGCGGCGCTGCCGCCGCCCGCGGCGCCCCGGGGCGGCTGTCGCCAGTGTCCGGATGAGGGATCGACGCCCTGCGGCGGGCCGAAGTCGAGCTCGCCGGGGGCGGCACCGGGGTTGGCAGCCCCGCCCGCGTTGGAGGCGCCCTCAGCAGGGTCGAGGCCCGCGCGGGCGGCGCTCTCTTCCATCAGCGAGCGCATGCCCTCCCGCTCGAAGTGCGGCAGGAGCGCAGCGAAGTCGAGGGGCGGTAGCACCAGGTCGGCGGGGCCGTGGTCGAGGGGCACGGCGGTCTCGAGTTTCACGAGCTCGCGGCTCATCCGGGCGCTCTCGCGGCCCTCCTCGAGCTTTGCCCGGCGGCTTTTCTGCGTGATCTCCTCGAGCCGGTCGTAGATGGCCGAAAGACTGCCGAACTCCGAGAGAAGCGCGGCGGCTGTTTTTGCGCCGATCCCCTTCACGCCGGGGACGTTGTCACTCGAGTCTCCGACCAGGGCGAGGTAATCGCCGACCTGCTCCGGATAGATCGACCATTCCTCATGCACGCGCTCGCGATCGAGCTCGGTGAAGTCGTTGTTCTCGGGCTTGAGGACCGTAACGTGCTCGCCGACGAGCTGCAGGAGGTCTTTGTCCCCGGAGATCAGATAACAGGTGCGCCCCTCCGCGCGACACTGTTCGGCGAGTGTCGCCATGATGTCGTCCGCCTCGTAGCCGTTGACGCGCAGCGCCGGCACGCGGAGCGCGGAGAGCATCTCCTCGATGATCCCGATCTGCTGGTGAAGCTCCTCGGGTGTCTCCTCGCGATTCGCCTTGTACTCTTCGTACTGCTCATGTCGAAACGTCGGTGTCATGGAGTCGAGCACGACGGCGAAATGCCGCGGCTCCCGCAGGTCGAAGAGGCGATACAACGAGCGGAAGAAACCGAAAATGGCTGAGGAGTTCCGCCCCTGAGGATTCCGCAGCGGCTTTCGAATGAAGGCGAAATAGGATCGAAAGACGAGACTGTACCCGTCAAGCAAATACAGAGGTTCCGGCATGGGATTGTTATATCACGTCGGACCGGGGGATGTCGTCGGGCTCGGGGATATCGGGCCCCGCGGTCGCCCGTCGACGCCACCGCTTCGGGGCCGCAGTCCGCCGCCGCGGGCACCGCTCGGCGCCGTCCGGGCCGCGGTCTGCCGTCGGGGCCGTCTATGTTGTTATGTCGACGAGCCGGCTCTCGGTCGTGCGGTAGAGTGACTTGCCGGCATTGGGGAGCTTGAGCTCGCTGATCTCTCTCTTCAGCTCATCGATGCGCTCTCGCATCAGGGCGCGATTCTGCTCGTTGCGCTCGAGCACGCGCTCGCGTAGCCGGGCAATCGACGCCCGAAGGGGCGGGATCTGGCTTTCCTCATCGGGATATGCCGAGCGATAGAGGCTCTCGAGCGGTCGAATCACCTTCTGGAAGGCATGAATCTCGCCGAGCACGGCGGTCTCGAGCTGCACGTACCCCTCGAGAGATTCGACGTCGCGGTTCTCGATGGCGCGTTCCTCGTTGTCCAGAATATCGAGGTACTCCTGAAACTTCGCCCGCTGCTGCACGAGCATGTCCCGGAGTCGATGAAGCATTGCCACACGTTCTGAATAGTCCATGACGCCTCCTCAGCCGGATATGTTGAGGCCCTGCCGGGGGCCGTTACCGCCTCCGGCGTCGCCGGTGTTCTTCGCCGCCTCTTCCCACGCGTCGCGGAGCGACTGAACGAGCGGGCGAAGCTGCTGGAGATAGGAGACGTCCTTTTTGACGTTGGCCTCCATGAGCTGGTTGTTGAAGTACATGTAGAGGTTGAACAGGTTCTCCGAGACCTGACCACCGTTCTCGAAATCGAGAGAGGTCATGAGCTCGGTGAAGATGTCCTGAGTCTTACAGATAGCGTTGTGGATGCGGTCGAGCTGCCGCGTCCCGGATTCCAGTCCACCCGTGGCCAGATCGATCTGCCGCAACGCTTCGTCGTACAGCATGACAATGATCTGGCCCTGACTGGCGGTTTTGACTCGCGTTTGCCGGTAGGCGTCTACCGGGTTGGCGTTATAGCCCATGTTCACCTCCGTTAGTGTATTGCATGATCCGTCTCATCTCAACCTATCGGGCGTGCTCGATGAGAGTAGATACCGGAACGATATCGTACCCCCGCTCCGTTAAGCGATTTATGAGCAGATCCAGCTTCTGGAACAGATAATCATCCCGACCACCGTACGCGCTGCTCTCTCCCGGGGTGCCCACCCGCATGGCGACCACCGACCCCGGCTTCTTCTCCTCGAGAATGCGCTCGACCATCTCCGAGCTCGAGCGATACAGGCTGGTCACGGCGGCGCCGTCACGCCGCGGCACCCAGTCGAGAGCGTCGACGTCGCGGCTCACGTAGGTGTAGTTCATCTCCTCCGAGGCACGGATGATGGCCGGACTTACGAAATAGTAGGGCGCGTGCCACAGAAGCGAGAGCTCGGAACCGGTGACCTCGAAGTAGTCGTCCTCGTTTCGGGCGAGCCCTTCTGTGACGAAATCCTCGGTGATCTCGTAGCGGGCGTCGGTCATGTCGAAGTAGGTGTAGAAGAGTGATCCCACTTCGTGGCCTGATTCGTCTATTTCGCGGACCGCGCCGGGATGCCGCCGGAGGAAGTCACCGTTTACGAAGAAGGTCGCCTGTATGTCGTAATCGGAAAGGGTATCGAGAATGCTCGTAAGCCCTTCCACGGAATCTATGGCGTTGAACACGAATGCGATTTCACGGGCTCTCGTGCGGCTGCCGTGCGCGAAGTTGCGGAAGTCCACGCGACGCCCTTCTTCGGGGAAGGGCTCGTAGCGTCGCACGGGCGGCGCGAAGAGGGCGGTCGTGCCGACGTCCTCGCTTTGCCTGACCATGACGATATTCTCGTAACTCCCCGAATCGAAGGTCTCGAGATACACCCGATACCGATCCGAGGCCACCTGTGCGACCCGCACCGGAAAGCCGTCGGCCGGAACGAAGGTCCCATCCTCGTAGCGGTAGGTACTGCCCCGGTTCACCACGAGAATGTCACCGGTGTCGCGATGGTAGCCGTATCCGTCGGTGTCCGAGAGGGCGAGAAGTCGCCGCTCGCCCGAGTCCCACTCCACCTGCTCGATGCGCGAGCTGCCGCCGACCACGAAGGTCTCCGCGTCGCGCCAGATCAGATGCAGGGGCTCCGGGTGCGAAATGCTCCGCTCCATCTCCCAGCTCTCGTAATCGCGTACTTCGACGCGATTTCTGAACAGAAGCGCGATCGAGCGGCCATCGGGGCCGAGGACCATATCACGCAGGCCGCGGACCTCGAGCTCGGTCACATCGATGTCCGCCGGCTCGACGGGTACCGACATGCGGTACACGGCGGTCTGGGTGCTGCCGCCGAGCATGCTCTCGGTGAGCACCGTGAGGATGCCGATCGGCGACCACCCAACGCGCTTCACGCGGGTATTCCGCGGAAGAAACAGGTAGGGGTAGGCTACCGACGAGCCGGTCGAGACAAAATCGTCCCCACGCAGATACAGCAGGAAGACGTTTCGTCCGCCCTTGTTGAGCAGGATCGTACGGCCGTCGGGGGCGATGTGAAAGCTGTCGAAATTGGGATCGAAAACAAAGGGGATCTTGCCGACGATATCACCGACCTGCAGCAGCTCCTGGTACAGGGTCCGCGGGAAGAACTCGAGGTCACGTGCCCGATATACGAGGGACCCGGAGACATAGTACAGGGAGCCGTCCGCGGCCCAGGACGCGCTCTCTACACTGCCTCTGCCGAGATCGCGGAACTCCTCCGCGATAACACGGTCTTCCTCGAGCTGCGTCACGGAGTAGTAGTAGAGGGTGTTCTGCTTGCCGTAGATGAAGAACTCCGAGCCGGGCGCCCATTTCACGGGCGCGCCGGAGAGATCGAGCTCGATTCTCTCGCTGACCACGATTTCACGCCCTTCTTCGAGGTCCTTCAGCACGAGACTGCCGAACGCCGGGCTGTTCTCGCGCATGAACACGAGAAACCGGCCATCGGGAGAGGTGCTGATGGGGGAAACCTTGCCGCTTCGAATCTGGCTGCCGTCCACGAAGGAGGGGAAGTCCTCCACCGGAGCGAGGTTCTCCAGCCGGCGATTGGTGCGGAACACGCCGTAGCGGTTCTGTATCTGCAGCTGTCCCGTATCCGGCAGGATGGTCATGCGCTCGGGGAAAAAGGTGAGCTGCCCGAGCTCGGTGTCCTCGACATCGGCGAGAAAGAGTGTATCGTAGGAGCCGAAATCCGGAGCATCCACGGAGGCCCTGAAAAGCAGCCGATTGTCGTCCGCCAGGTCGAGCCCCGAGAATGCGGCCTCGGAGAACCCGACCCCCGCCACGAGAAAAGACAGCATAATAGCCAGAGCCGGCCGTCGCGGCTTTAGAGCTGCAATCACCATTTCTCCTCTAGTTTCGGCACTGCGGGTAGATTGCTGAATGTGTCGGTGCACGTTTTCGTTTCAGATGGTTTCAGACGACTGAAGTCGGATCTGCGGTGCTGAGAAACTCGTCGAGTTCGCGCTCGAGCTCGTCGAGCATGCGCTCCATGCGGGCCATGCGGGCCTCGGCATGCATCGAGTTCTGCTCCTCGATCCGTCGGAACGGCTCGTCCAGTACGGCTTCGAGCTCTTCGTACTCGTCCATCTCCTACACTATATCCGAGTCGCGCCCTGCAGGCAACGGGAATCGCTCGTCACAGAAGCTCCGCTGCGAGCTCCGCAAGCCGGCTTCGCTCGGAACGATTCAGCGTGACGTGACCGAATACGTCCTGTCCCTTGAAGGTCTCAACGAGAAAGGACAGGCCGTTGGAGTTCGAGTCGAGATAGGGACTGTCGATCTGATACGGGTCGCCGGTAAGCACCACCTTCGAGCCCTCGCCGGCGCGCGAGACGATGGTCTTGATCTCGTGCGGGCTGAGATTCTGCGCCTCATCAATGATAATGAACTGCCCCGGCAGCGATCGGCCACGGATATAGGAGAGCGCCTCGAGCTCGATCACGCGATTGTTCATCAGCTGCTCGGCGTTCTTGATGTTCTGCTTATGGTAGACCGACAGCAGGTACTCGAGGTTGTCGAACAGCGGCTCCATCCAGTGGGAGAGCTTCTCACTCTTCGCACCCGGCAGGTATCCGATGTCCTTCCCGAGCGGAATGACCGGGCGACTCACCAGCACGCGGCTGTAGAGATGATCTTCGAGCGTCATCCGCAGCCCCGCGGCGAGGGCCAGCAGGGTCTTTCCCGTGCCGGCTTTTCCGACGAGGCTCACCAGGTTCACTGCCGGATCGAGGAGGACCTCGAAGGCCATGCGTTGCTCGTCGTTGAGCGGCCGCACCCCGGCAACAGAGGGCATTTTGTGATCCACAAAGCGAACGTAGCCCGTTTCGTGGTCGTAGCGGCCGATCACATGCTCATCGGCGTTGCGGTCACGCAAAACCACGAAATGGTTGGGCGGAAGCACCTCGTTCCACTGCAGCTCCCCCTCGCGCTCGAGCTGTGCCATGGTATCCGAGGTGGAGTCGAGGGTAGAGAAGCCTGCGTAGAGCTTGTCGATGTTGACCTTCTGCTTTTCGTAGTCCACGGCCTTGAGCCCCAGCGCTGTTGCCTTCACCCGGGCATTTATGTCCTTGGATACAAAGAAGACCTGCTTGCCTTCGAGCTGCATCTGATAGGCGGTCAGGATGATCTTGTTATCAGCGCTGTCGTGCAGGAGGTCGGAGGGCATGCGCTCGGGGTCGGCGAGCACCACGCGCAGGATCGAGCCGTTCTCGATCTTCACGCCCTCGCTCAGCGTCCCGTGTCTTCCCGCGCGGTCGAGGAATCGGATGGCGTGGCGTGCGTTTCTCCCACGCTCGTCGCTGAAGGTCTTCAGCCGATCAAGCTCCTCGAGCACCCACAGCGGCACGACCACCTCGTTGTCCTTGAAACTGAGAATGGCATCCGGACGGTGAATCAGAACGTTCGTATCGATCACGAAGGTCTTCAGCTTGCCTTTCTCCGCTTTGCTCATGACAGCGGGGAGTATATCGCAACGCGCCCGCTATTGCACCCCGGCGCGGCCATTCACTATCATGGGGGACTATGGCCGGACAGCCCGTCATTGTTCAAGGCGACAGCACGCTTCTCCTCGACGTGCATGATCCGGGTTTCGAAGCCGCGCGAAACGCGATCGGCGCATTTGCCGAGCTCGAGAAATCCCCGGAACACATCCACACCTATCGCATGAGCCCGCTCTCTCTGTGGAACGCGGCCTCCGCAGGCTGGGATGCCGATGATGTCATCGGTGTGCTCGACACCTACTCACGCTATCCGATCCCGGATCACATCGGCGAGAACATCCGCGACCTCATATCCCGCTTCGGAAAGCTGGTGCTGCGTGCCTACGAGGGCGGCGGC
>JAWLDL010000113.1:0-6806 GCA_041686675.1 Spirochaetia bacterium
GGCCTCGCGCTCTCGGATTCCGGCCACCGGGTCCTCGATCGAATCGAGGACGACAGGGCACGCCTCCTGCGCCGCGAGCGGCTTCCCGAGCCCGGCGAATATATGGAGCTCCGGCTGAAGCCACCCCGGGGAGCAGTTCACCCGGCCGGGGCCGGGGCCGTCGCCGGGGGCGGGGCGGCGGCCGTGGAATCGACCATCACCCTGGTCCTGCGAAGTGATCTCGCACCCGCGTCGACGGACACCTTCATCGAAATTTTTCGGGACGGCGCGCACACCGCGGTCGCCGGGTTCGCGAAGCTCGCCGGAGAGCACCCGCACACCGTGGTCGACCTCGGTGCAAACGAGGGCTACTACACCCTCCTCATGAAGCTACTCAACCCCGGTGTTCGCATTGTCGCGGCAGAGCCGATTGCGGAGAACGTGGATCTGTTCCGGCGCAACGTCGAGGCGAACGGGCTTCACGACGTCTCGTGCGTCGAGGCCGCGGTGACCGCGCCGGGACGGATTACGGCCGCGGACGCCGCGCCAGGCGCCATCACGCTCGACACCTACCCCCACGTCGGCACCGTAGCCTCCACCGACATCGCGGCCTTCCCGCGGCCGTGGATCGACCCGACCCGCGTCCGCCGCCGCCGCGTGGAGGCCATCACCCTGCCCGCCTTGCTCGACCAGGCCGGCGTCTCGGAGGCCGACATCCTGAAAGTAGACGTGGAGGGAAGTGAGGTTGATGTCCTCTCGGGGGCCGCGGAAGCGTGGACTGTGTCCCGGACGCCGACTGTGCCCCGGATGCCGACCGAGGCAGAGGTGCTTCGCCGTTTTCGCCGCATCGTAGTCGAGTGCCACGGCACGGAGAAGCGCGAACTGGTTCTTGCCGTTCTCGAGCGGGCGGATTTCGCCTGTGTCCACATCGAAGGAAAGCGGAGCGGCGATGTGTACGCGGAGCGGCGCTGACCGGGCGTAGCTGAACTACCCGACGCCGATCAGAAGCAACACACCCAGGACAAGCATGGTGCCAGCTCCCGCCACCTCGGTGCCGAAATGAGTGAAATGAGCGGCGCGGCTTCCCAGCACATCGATGAGGCGCTCCTTGGCCACGATGGTGATTACCGACAGGACGATGAGCGTGAGCGCGAGGCCCACAAGGACCGCCAGGGCCGCGGCGAGAGCCACGAGCGGCAGGCCGAGCTCGAGCGCATAAGAGGTGACCGCCGCTGCAGCGGGACTCGGCACGACGGCTGCTATGATGACGACGGGAAGCCACGGAGCCTCGGCGCGGCGCCTTCGCCGTAGTTGCCTCGCGTGGGCGACGGCCAACTGCACTGCCGGATCCTCGTTATCGGGGTCAATCCGTTTGTCGAGCGGGCGCAGCTTGGAGATGTACTTCTCCTCGTGCCAGTCGTCCCGGGTGCGCAGATACTCGAGGCCCCGGAGCACCAGGAGAATCACCGCAAGCACCGCCATGAGCGCGCCTGTCGCCGGCTGCAACCACGTTGAGGTGGCTTCAACTGCGGCCGCGACGCCCCCCTCGAGGACATAACGGGACAGAAACGCGACACCGACTGCAAGGCCGACCTGCAGAAAGGCGATCACTGCCCCGGCGAGCACCCCCTGCATCGCGCGCGCATCCTCGGCGAGAAAGTAGGAGAACAGCAGCGTCTTCCTGTGACCGATAAGTACGGCCTGAATCATGCCGTAGAGGGCAGCATAGAGGAGGACGAGCAGCCACACCCGTGCCGACCCGCCGTCCGCGAGCAGGCCCATCGTCTCGGCGAGCCGCCCGCCGATATCTGATTCGGGGCCGGACAGTGCCGCGCCGGCGGTTTGCGCCGGGCCGCCGGCCTCCTGGGCGGCGGCAGCTTCCGGGGCGGCGGCGGCCTCCTGGGCGGCGGCGGGCGGAACGAAGATCACGAGAAGCGCGAGGGCGAACAGCGCAGCTGCGGCTCGCAGGGCCGGACGTGCGGAGGAGCGGTGGGCGGGGGAACTGTTGATGCGCTCGTAGCTCATGTTAGAATCCGCATGATTGCTGTTGTCGCAGCCTATATCGTCGGGCTGCGGGTTTCAAGGCAGCACGTTGCGACGTATCTTCAGCAGAATGAGCACCCGGGAGGCGCCGTGAGATTCACCAGAAACAACCTCGACCTATCCGTATCGCCCTACCTGCGCCAGCACCAGGACAATCCGGTCTGGTGGCAGGAGTGGTCGCAGGAGGTCCTCGACCGCGCGCGGGAGACCGACCGCATCCTCTTCGTGTCGGTGGGATATGCGACCTGCCACTGGTGTCACGTGATGGCCGCCGACGCGTTCTCGGACCCCGAGGTGGCGGCCTACCTCAACGAGCATTTCATGCCCATCAAGGTCGACCGGGAGCAGCGACCGGACATCGACCAAATGCTCATGCAGTTTCTCGTGCAGACCACCGGACAGGGCGGATGGCCCCTGAACGCCTTCCTCTCCCCCCGCCTCGAACCCTTCTTCGCCATGACCTATGCGGCAACCGAGCCGCGCTACGGGATGCCGTCCTTCCTCGAGATCCTCCAGCGCGTGGTTGAGTTCTACGGGGCCAACAAGGAGGAGCTACGGCCCTTCGAGGTCCGGGGCCCGGCGCCCGGCAGCGGCAGCCCCGCCCGGGTTACCGGCGACACCGCCGCCGGCAGGCCGGCGGCCACCGGCGACACCGGCGAAGACGCCGAGCTCGCCCGCATCACCGAGGCGGTCTCCCGCGCCTTCGACGACGAGCACGCGGGTTTCGGGAGCTCCCAGAAGTTTCCGCCGCACTCCACGCTGCTCTATCTCCTCAACCGCTACGAGGACTCTCAGTACGCCGGCGCACCCGATGAGGAGGCCGGCCGCGTCGCCCGCACTACCCTCGAGACCATGCAGCGCCGCGGTCTCCACGATCACCTCCAGGGCGGGTTCTTCCGCTACTGCGTCGACCGTGCGTGGACCATCCCCCACTTCGAGAAGATGCTCTACGACCAGGCGCTGCTTCTGTGGAGCTACAGCCTCGGCGCGCGGGTGTTCTCCCGCGAGGACTTCCGGCGCACCGCCGAGGGTGTCTACCGCTGCCTCGAGGAGACGTTTGCCGAGGACGGGGTCTACGTCTCCGGGCACGATGCGGACACCGATCATGTCGAGGGGGCGACCTATGTGTGGACGCCCGCCGAAATCGAGGCTGTCCTCGGCGCCGAGGATGCCGCGTTCTTCTCCGACATCTACGACATCACTGCGGCCGGGAACTTCGAGGGAAAGAATCATCTTCTGCGCCGCCGCGAGGCGACGCCCGCCGAGCGCTCGCGTCTCGCGAAACTCCAAGAGGCCCTTCTCGATGCGCGACGATCACGCCCCCAGCCCTTCGTCGACCGGAAGATCCACAGCGGCTGGAACGCCCTCGCCGGCATTGCCCTCGTGCAGGCCCATCGTCTCATCGGCCTCACCGACGGACTCGACCGGGCCCAGGAGCTATTTGCCGTGCTCATGCAGCGGCATGCGGAGAATCGCAGGGTCTACCACACCTCTCTTGACGGCGAGGTGCAGCGCCAGGAGTTTCTCTCCGACTATGCGGCGCTCTCGCTGCTCGCAGGCATGCTCTACGAGGAAACCGGGGAGTACCTGTGGCTCATGCAGGGCCTCGATGAGACCATGGAGGAGTTCCGCCGCGAGGAGATGTGGTTCGAGTCTCAGAACGAGGACTTCATGCCGGTGCCGGCGGAACGTTTCGACAGCCCCACCCCCTCGACCGTGTCCCTGGCCGAGATGAGCAGGCTCAGAAAGCGGCTCCTCACCGGTGAGGAGTACCGGCCCCTGCCCTTCGCGCGCCCGCTCGTGGAGGACTTCGCAAACCTCACGGCGCTCATGAGTCGCGGCTATTTTCACGTGATCGAGACACCGACGCCGCTCGAGTGGAGCCGGTTACCGGCCAACAGCATGCAGGTGCCCGCCGAACAGACCACCCACTGCTACCGCGGGATCTGCCACAGGTCCGCAACGTTCTCGATGTGAAACGTCTGCGGAAACATATCCACCGGCTGCACCGCGTGGATGCGGTAGGCGCCGGCAAGCATCTGCAGGTCGCGCGCCTGGGTGGCGGGATTGCAGCTCACGTAGACGATGTGCGGCGGGCGAAGTGCGAGCAGGGTCTCAACGACATCGGGATGAAGGCCCGCGCGCGGCGGGTCGAGGACGACGAGGTCGGGGGCCGGATGCGTGGAGGAAAACTCCGGCGTGAGAACGTCTCGGACGTTTCCGGTGAGGAACTCGCAGTTTTCATGGCCGTTGTAGGCGGCGTTCTCCCGCGCGTTCTCGATGGCCTCCTCCACGTTGTCGATGCCGATCACACGGGCCGCGGCGCCGGCGAGATACAGGGCGATGCTCCCGATGCCGCAGAAGAGGTCGTAGACGGTCTCCGTGCCCTCGAGAGCCGCGAACCGGGCAACGACCTCGTAGAGGCGTTCCGCTTGTTTCGGATTGGTCTGGTAGAACGACTTGGGATGAATCTTGAGCGTGTTCGGACCGCAGACCTCGTTGATGTATCCGCGGCCCCGGTAATGATGCACTTCGTGCGAGGCGATCGAGTCGTTCATGCTGTCGTTTATGATGTAGTCGAGTGAGGTGATCTGCGGGAAACGCTCGGCGATGAACTCGAGCAGTCGTTCCCGGGCGCCGGCGTCCTCATAGGCAAACACCACGATCACGAGCACCTCTCCGGCAAGGGAGGTCCGGATGATGAGCGACCGCAGATATCCTTCGTGGCTCACCGGGTCGTAGTAGGAGTAGCCCTCCGAAAGGGTGAAATCACGCACCGCGATGCGGATTTCGTTCGACGGCTCGGGCTGAAGATAGCAGGTCTCGATGTCGAGCACCCGATCGAAGCGGCCGCGCACGTGGAAGCCGAGCGCCCGTCGGTCACCTACGTCGTCACCCGAGGCAATCTCCTCATCAGTCAGCCATCGACCTGCGGCAAAGGAGAAGTCGAGCTTGTTGCGATAGAAGCGGTCGCTCTCGCAGCCCAGGATCCCTGGCACCTCGAGGTCCCGAAACTTGCCGATGCGCTCGAGCACCTGCCCCACGAAGTACTGCTTGTAGGAAAGCTGGTCCTCGTAGGAGAGATACTGCCAGCGACAGCCGCCGCAAAGCCCGAAATGCTCGCAGAAGGGCTCAACGCGCTTCTGCGAAAGCCTTCGGTACTCGAGCACGCGCGCGAAGGCGAAATCCTTCTTCTTCTTCGTGACCTTCGCATCGACCACCTCGCCGGGAAGCGCATCCTCCACGAAGAGAACCTTGCCCTCGGGGCGGGCAATACCGTGACCCCGGTATTCGATGTCGGTTATTTCTACGGCCTCGTAGACCGGTTTTTTTCTGGAAGCCATTGGCGTTGGGTGATCCTAACGCTTCGCACAGACAGGAGCAAGAGCCCCTTGCGCCGGAGGCTTTTTCTGCCGACACGTGATATAGTGGAGGAAATTCGTCGGGCAGAAGGCAATAATGCGGATTCGTAAGGTATCGCACAGAAAACTGCCGCTCACCACCAGAGGGCAACTCGGTATTCTCTTTCTCGGAACCGGAAGTGCCTTCACCAAGAAGAACTACCAGAACAACATTCTCATCGTCAAAGGCGATGATCATGTGATGATCGACTGCGGCACGCGCGCACCGGAAGCCCTCACCAGGCTCGGCCGTTCGGTCGGAGATATCCGCAACTACTACGTCACCCATTCGCATGCCGACCATGTCGGAGGACTCGAGGAGGCGATGCTGGTCAACCGCTACGTGACGCGCACCAGGCCCCACATCTACATCCCCGAGGACTACCAGACGATCCTGTGGGAGCGATCTCTTCGCGGCGGGTCGGAGCAGAACGAGCGCCACGAGGGCGAGGGACTCGGTTTCGAGGACTTCTGGGTGGTCCATCGGCCTACCGAGCGTCCCGACCTCCCGCGTCGCGGAAGCGAGATGCAGATCGGCGGCATCAACCTCAAGACCTTCCGCACGCGCCATTTTCCCGAGCAGGCCCGCTCCTGGGACGATGCATTCTACAGCGTCGGACTCATCATCGACGACCGGGTCATGTTCACCGGCGACACCCAGTACGATGAGGAGCTCATCACGACCATGGAAGAGCTCTTCTCACCCGAAGTGATTTTTCACGACGTGCAGTTTTTCACCGGCGGCATCCACGCAAGCCTCAAGGAGATAAACGGGCTGCCTCGCCATATCCGGGACCACATCTACCTCATGCACTATCCCGACTCCTGGCGCGACCACGCCGACGAGGCGAAACGCCACGGGATGCAGTTCGTGAAACAGTGGGTGTTCTACGATTTCGCCTGAGCGGCCGCCGCCGGAACCGCCGCACGCCCGAGCGAAAGCCCCACATCGGGAGCCTTGAGCTCACTCCACCCTCGAGACATGCGAAGCGGAAAGTCCTCGGCCTCGAGCCATACAGGCTCGCCGTCCGCCTGCAGCGGAAGGCGCCCGTCGTAGCGCAGGGTTATATCGGCGGAGTCGAAGGTCTCCACCACCGGCAGGTCCACGTGCTCGCCGCGGTACATACTGCCCTTGAGTGTCATGATCTGCACCGTACTGAGGCGATGCACCAGGCAGACATTCTCGTCTCCGGGCAGGATGCGCATGCCGTTTCCGTAGGTCCGGTGTCCCGAGGGCCCCACGGCCAGCAGCACGAAGCGTCCCGCGCGGGGCACGGGGGCGCCGTCGGTCCGCCCGAACTCGGCGGTCATCTCCCGCGGGTGCAGGAGTACCTGGTAGAGGGCGGCGGAGGTGGCCGCCGCGATGCGGTAGATGTTTCCCGG
>JAWLDL010000114.1:0-6771 GCA_041686675.1 Spirochaetia bacterium
GCATCACCTGATCGCCCGCCTTCGCCATTTCGAAGGCTCGCCCGCCCTGCTCGAGGGCGAAAGGATCGGAGAGGAGCGGGCGGAAGAGCTCGGCGTTCCGTGCCAGCAGAGCGAGGGCGCGCTCGAAATCAAAGGGCGCATACACCCGCGTACCGGTGAGGGTGAGCTCCTTGAAGGAGATCGCCACGTCGTCCCAGGCAAGAGGGTGCTTGGGGACGGCAACGACCACGATGGTACCGAGCACGCTCGCAATCGCGGTAGCCTGTGCTGCGGTCGCATCGACACCTGCAACCTCGAATACCACATCGGCGCCGCTGCCGCCGACCGCCTGCCGCGCCGCTTCCACCGGGTCGCCGCTCGAGGCGTCGATTACGGCTATCCCGAGCTCGCGCAGAAGGGCCTGGCGATACTCGCGGGGCTCTGAGACTACGACGTTCTCACAGCCGTTCAGCTTGAGCACCAGAGCGATGAGGGTACCGATGGGCCCGCCGCCGAGTACGACCGCGGAGTCGCCCGGCTTGTAGGGGCTCCGCCGTACTGCGTGGACCGCGACTGCGGTCGGCTCGGTGAGTGCCGCGGTGCGGGAGTCGAGCTCATCGGGTACGCGGTAGAGGCGATCGAGGGCCACTGATACGTACTCCGCGAATGCTCCGTCGCGGTCTATGCCGTAGAGGCCGAGATTCTCGCATACGTAGGCGTTCCCGCTTCGGCACGCCCTGCAGTGTCCGCAGGAGATGAGCGGCTCCACCACGACACGATCACCTGCCGAGAACGCCGCGCCGATCTTATCGCCCGGCCGGGGATTGGCGTTCACGACTTCCCCGGAGAACTCGTGTCCCATGACCAGCGGCGCTTTCGCGCGCGGATGCACCCCGGCGTAGATGCCGAGATCGCTGCCGCATACGCCGGCGTTGTGGATGCGCAGCAGTGCCTCTCCCGGTTGCGGCTCGGGGACGGGCTTGCGTCGAAGCTCGACTGTGTTTACATCTTCCCAGACCAGGGCGTTCATTTCGGGCATACTAACCTCCGAGAAAGACCTCAGTTTAGACGAAGATCGACCCGACGTCACCGGTCACGCACGCCGCATCGATGACCCTCGAGCCTGCGCCGGGAAGATGCTGTCGTAGTACCGGGCAAGCAGGGTGTAAAAGCCGGACATGGTTATGTGCCGTGGGGGCTGATGAGCCGCCCCGCTCGGGAGTATGCTCATCTCATGAAGCAGCTGATTCTTCCCGCCGTTGCCGCCACTTTGCTCCTCGTATCGTTTCTTCGCGACCGGACCCGGACTGCAGAAGCGGTGCGGATCGCAATTCGCCGTTTCACCGGCATCCTGGCACCGTTTCTGGCCATGCTCTCCCTGGCAAGCCTGGCGATCACCCTGGTAACTCCCGAGAGGCTCAGCGCACTCGTCTCCGGCGAGCACATGTGGCTGAGCACCGGCCTCGCGGCGATCATCGGGTCGGTCGCACTCATGCCGGGATTCATCGCCTTTCCCCTCGCAGGCATTCTGCTCGAAAATGGTGTTCCGTACATGGTCCTTGCCGCCTTCACCGTCTCCCTGATGCTCGTCGGCGTTGCCACCTTTCCCCTCGAACGGGCCTACCTCGGAACCGGTGTTTCGCTTGTCAGAAACGGGCTGTGTCTTGCCGTCGCGATGTGCGTCGCCCTCGTCATCGGTATCGTGTTCGGAGAGCTTCGATGAGCCCGAGCCAAACGTCACGATTGCTCAAACGGCTCGCGCTCCCCATCGCGTTCGCGATGTTCGTTGCGGGGTCTCTGCTCTTCGACCTGTCCGCCGGCATCCGTGCCGGCCGCAATTTTCTGTCATTCGGCCGGGAAATGATCGCCATCGTTCCCGCGACGTTCATCCTGATAGGTCTCTTCGAAGCGTGGATACCCCAGGAAAAGATCGAGCGGCACCTCGGACAGGAGGCGGGGTTTGCCTCCCATTTCTGGAGCATGATCCTCGCAGGAAGCACCGTCGGCGGGCTGATGGTGGCCTTCCCCGTCGCATATTCCCTTCGGCGCAAAGGGGCGCGGCACGCCGTTGTGTTCTCCTACCTCGGGACCGCCGGGGTCGTGCGTGTTCCCATGACCCTCTTTGAAATGTCCTTCCTCGGCGTCCCCTTCACCCTCGTCCGCTACGCCGTTGCACTCCCGCTGCTGATCGCGATGGCCGAGATACTCGGGCAAGTCCTCGATCGGCGAGGCTTCGAGATGCGCACGCCCTCGCGAGACACTACAGCGGGAACCCGGCCGCATCCGAGGCGTCCGGAATGACGGCATGCAGTGGATCATCGGCTGCGGTCAGATCGTTCACCCAGCGGCCGGAGAGAATGCGAGGTATGCCGACAGCGAGCTTTGCGGCCTCCTCGAGTCCGATGCACAGGTAGACGATGTGCACGGGAAGCTGCAACACGAGCCCTGCGATGAATGCGGCCGGGACTCCTACTACCCACAGGAACCCGACATCCACGAGGAGCGCAATGCGCGTGTCACCGCCGCCACGGAGAATCCCCACCACGATGTGCATGTTGAGAATCTTCGCAATCATCACCACGGCAAAGCTGCGAACGAGAAGCGTCACCATATGCCGCACCTCGTCACTCACTTCGAAGAAGGAGGGCACCCACGGCGCAACGGCGGTGAACACCACCAGGCCGAGCACGGCCGACGCAACGGGAAGAATCTTGATCAGGCTCGTGCCGATGCGCTGTGCCGAGGCAATGCCCGTGTTGACGCCCCTGCCCAGTTCGGGGTGTGCCGAACGCGCGGCGTTTTCCGAGCCCTCTCCGATCACGTTGCCGAGCAGGATCGCGCTCGCCTGAGAGCTTCCGATGAACATGACCAGGAGCAGTCGCCCGACGGTGTCGGAGATCGTGTAGGCGGCGAGGTGGCTCGTACCCATTCGGGCAAACACCACCGTGTACATGGTGAAGCCCAGAGACCAGAAAATCTCGTTGAAGATAACCGGCATGGCACGTCCGTAGAAGCGCCGCGCGAAGGTCCAGTCGAAGCGGAACAGATCCGCGAGCGTGGCCGCCGTGGGCCCCCTTCTGCGATACACGACGAGAAGAATCAGGGAGAGCTCGACCACCCGGGCGATCGCCGTCGCAATGGCGGCTCCCTGCACGCCGAGGGCGGGAAACCCCAGCGCACCGAAGATGAGCACGTAGTTACCGGCCACGTTCAGCGTGATGGAGATCGCGGTCGCGTACAGCGGCAGTCGGGTGTCGCCGACGCTGCGAAGTGCATGGACGTAGCCCATGCTGATCGACGTGACGAGGTAACTCAGTGCCACGATTCGCAGGTACCCGGCCCCTTCGGAAATGACCGCCGGGTCGGAGGTGAACACCGAGAGCAGGAGCTCGGGAGTAAACACCCCCAGCGCGGTGAACACGATCGCCCCGGCGCAGCCTGTCAGCAGGGAAATGCCCATTGCCCGCCGCACGCCGGCAACATCGCGTCGCCCCCAGTACTGGGAGGCGAACACCGCGCTTCCGCTCCCGACGCCAAAAAGAAAAAGCATGAGCAGGAAGAAAATCTGATTACCGAGGGCAATGGCCCCGATCTGCACTTCGCCGAGCTGCCCGACCATGAGGGTGTCGGCCAGATTCAGCACAGTCATCAGCAGATGCTGCAGCGCGATGGGCAGGGCGAGCTTCACGAGCGTCGGTACGAAGGAGAGATCGCCGAAGTATCGTTGTACGTGCTTCCGCGCACGCACTGGAATCCGCGTCACGCCGGTCGTTTTCATGGATGGGAGCACTACCCTACCCCTCGGGGCGCGTGTGGGGCAAGAGGGTAAAAAAGGGGCGCCCCGTAGGGCGCCCTCTCGTGCCGCGGAAGCCGGATCTGCTACGCGGTAATTGCCGCCAGATCGCTCTCCACGTCGGTGGTGGCCTTGAGGTCGAACGCCTCGATGATCGTCTGCTTCACGTTCTCGGACACGAAGGCCGGAAGGGTCGGCCCGATGCGAACGCCCTTGAACCCGAGTGCAAGCAGGGCAAGCAGCACGCAGACAGCCTTCTGCTCGTACCAGGCTACGGCGAAGTCGACCGGGAGGTCGTTTATGTCTTCGAGCTCGAAGGCGTCCTTGAGGGTCAGCGCGATGGATGCGATGGAGTATGAGTCGTTGCACTGTCCGGCGTCGAGCACCCGGGGGATGCCACCGATGTCGCCGAGGTCGAGCTTGTTGTAGCGGTACTTGGCGCAACCCGCGGTCATGATCACCGTATCCTGGGGGAGTTCCTGGGCAAGATCGGTGAAGTACTCGCGCGACTTCATCCGGCCGTCGCAACCGCCCATCACCACGAACTTCCTGATGGCGCCGGACTTTACCGCGTCGACGACCTTCTCAGCGAGCTGCTCGACCTGATGGTGAGCGAAACCGCCGACGATCTCCCCCTCCTCGATCTGCTCGGGCGGGTCACAGGTCTTCGCGAGCTCGATGATCTGCGAGAAGTCCTTGGCCTTGCCGTCTTCGCGATCGGGAATGTGGGGCACGCCGGGGTAGCCGGCCATACCGGTCGTGAATATGCGATCCTTGTAGGCGTCGCGGACCGGCGTGATGCAGTTGGTGGTCATGAGGATGGGCCCGTTGAAGCTCGCAAACTCCTTGTTCTGCTGCCACCACGACCCGCCGTAGTTCCCGACAAAGTGATCGTACTTCTTGAAGGCCGGGTAGTAGTTGGCCGGAAGCATCTCCGAGTGCGTGTAAACGTCCACGCCCGAGTCCTTCGTCTGCTCGAGAAGCTCCGCCATATCCTTGAGGTCGTGCCCGGATATGAGGATGGCCGGCCGGTCGCGGGTTCCGATGTTGACCTTCGTGATCTCGGGGTGACCGTAGGTGCCGGTGTTCGCGCTGTCGAGCAGTGCCATGGTCTTCACCGCGGTATTTCCGGTGGCGACGAGCACGCCGGTAAGCTCTTCGAGCGATTTGTCCTCGATGGTTGCGACAAGCTCGTCGATGACCTCGCGGTAGATTTCCTCGTCCTCGTAGCCGAGGATGGCTGCGTGCTCACCGTAGGCCGAAATACCCTCGAGCCCATAGACGATGAACTCCCGAAGCGAGCGCACGTCCTCATCCTCGGTGGCGAGAACCGATGCAGCGGCGAAGGCTGCCTCGAGCTCGGGCACGGACTTCGCGTCAAATGCCGCCTCCGGGGGTAGCTTCTCGCCGCTCGCGTACGTCGCGGCGAGCGCCTTCTTGCGCGCTACCGTCTCGAAGGTCAACTCGGTGATGCGGTCGGTGTCGAAGTTCGCGTTCGTAATCCTCGCGAAAAGCGCCCGCATGATGAAGTTCCCCTCATCGGCAATGGACTCTCCGGCGGCGGCCTTCTTCTGCGCGAGGTAGGCGAGGCCCTTGAGGTTGTAGACCATCACGTCCATGTGATTGGCCGTCACATCTTCCTTGCCGCAGACACCGCGGGTTGTGCACCCGACGTTCTTCGCGGCTTCCTGACATTGAAAGCAAAACATGCTCATTGTATTCCTCCGGTCAAGCTCTGCGTGATATCGTAGGCGAACCGTACCAACACATTGCGAAGGCCGTCCTTGACTCAGGTCAATTACCGAGGAAATTGTTCATGAATTTTGATGATATCGTGGCGCGCACCGATCTTCTCGGCGGGCTTTCTCCGCGCTCGCTCAAGAAGGTTACCGAAACCCAGCGCATCAGGTCCCTGCCGAAGGGCGGCATGCTCTTTCTCGAAGGGGACGACGGGCAGGCGATCTACGTCCTCGCCACCGGAAGCATCCGTCTGTTTCGCTCCGACGAGGACGGCCGCGAGGCAATCGTGCACCTCGTGCGCCCCGGCGAGGTCTTTGCCGAGGCCGTGCTCTTCGACACCGGCCGATACCCGGTTTCCGCTCAGGCTCGCGAGGACTCACAGGTGGTGGAGATCGCCACCGCGCGCGTGCACCGCTTGCTCGAGGACCCCGCGTTCCGGTCCGATTTCTTCTCCACCATCATGCGGAAGCTGCGATTTCTCGCACAGCAGGTCTACGTACTCTCGAGCTGCGACGTGCGTGAGCGCCTCCTGCGCTTCCTCGTCGGTCGCTTCGGCAAGAAGAACCGCTACCGCGTCGATCTCTCCAAGAAGGAAGTCGCCGAGGCAATCGCAACGACGCCGGAGACCCTTTCGCGCGTGCTCGCGCGCATGGAGGAAAACGGGGAGCTGCGATGGGAAAAATCGGAGATCTCCGTTGCCGATGGCACCTGGGAGGACCTGGCCGAGGAGTAGCCCGCAGGAGTAGTCGATGAGGGCGCGCGGTTAGTATTCTATGCGGGCATGCCAATCTAATTCGGATCGATTCTTAACAAGAAAGGACGCAACAATGAGCACACAGAACATCAGCCCGGAGCTCCGAAAGGAGCTCATCAAGGCGCAGAGAACCGAAATCACGGAGTATCACATCTACACGCGACTCTCGCGGGTGGTCAAGGACAAGAATAACAGCGAAGTGCTCGCACGCATCGGCCGCGAGGAGGGAAACCACGCGGAGTTCTGGTCGCACTACACCGGTATAACCGCAAAACCCATCCGCTGGAAGCTCATCGTCTATTACCTCATGGCCCGGGTGCTCGGCATCACCTTCGGCATCAAGATGATGGAGAATGGAGAGGAACGCGCGCAGGTCAATTACGCGAAGATCATCGAAGCCATCCCCGAGGGACAGAAGGTCTACGATGAGGAAGAGGAGCACGAGGACGATCTCATCAAGATGATCGAGGAGGAGCGGCTCTCTTACATGGGATCCGTGGTTCTC
>JAWLDL010000115.1:0-6764 GCA_041686675.1 Spirochaetia bacterium
CCCTGCTCACCCGCCCGCGCGGCCTCGATGGCGGCATTCAGCGCAAGCAGGTTCGTGTTCCGGGCGATCTCCTGAATGATGGAGATCCTCTCGGCGATGTTCTTCATCGCCTCTACCGTATCGCGAACGGCCTGCCCGCCCTGCTCGGCGTCGGTTGCCGCTTTCCGGGCGATTTTCTCCGTTTCCTGGGCGTTATCCGCGTTCTGTTGGATGTTCGAGTCCATCTCCTCCATGGAGGATGAAACCTCCTCGGAGTTCGATGCCTGCTCAGTCGCACCCTGAGACATCTGCTCTGCGCTCGAGGACATCTGCTGACTGCCGGATGACACGTTCTGCCCCGCCGCCGAGATTTCGCGAACCACTTCTTTCAGGCGCTGCACCATGTCGCGAAGCGAATCGGCAAGCATACCGACTTCATCGCCCTGCTCGATGTCCATGTCGGCGGTAAGGTCGCCACGGGCAACGGTCTGAGCAAACGCCACGCCCTTGACCATCGGTCGCGATATCATCGATGCGACGATGTAAGCGCTGAGGGCAACGAGAACCGCAATCACGATACCCGCGATCAGTATGGAGTACGCGAGCTCCCGCATCGGCGCAGTCACTTCGGCCTCGTTTATCTCCGAGAGGAGCGCCCAACTCGTGTCGTAGACGTCGAGCGGACCGAAGGCCGAAAGCACCGTGCTCCCCGTATAGTCGGTAATGAGCCGGGCGTCCTCCTCTCCGGCGAGCGCGGCGTTGACCGCTTCGGTCTTCACGCTCCCGGTCTCGGGGTTCGCGAACGAAGCCGACACGCTGTGGTTCTCGGGGTCGAGGTAGGAGTCCGAGCGCATAAGGTGCTCCGGTCCTACGGCATAGGTTTCACCAGTCTCGCCCATGCCGGTGCGCTCCTGCATAATGGCGTTGATTTCCTCGAGCGGGAGTTGCACGGCGACGATCAACTCCGTGCTGTTTCCGTGAACGATCGGCTCGGCTATAAAGGCGGCCGGCTCACCACCGGAGGGCTCGTAGGGGCGAAAATCCCCGAAGGAGAGATCACGGGTCTCTATCGCCTCGCTCACCGCTTCCCCGAGGCTGGAGTCAGAGTAGGGCCCGGTCAGGATGTTCGTTCCATAGTCCGCCTCCTGCTCTACCGAGTAGAAGACCTCGCCTTCGGGATGAATGAGAAAGAGATCGTAGTACCCGTTCTGCTCGTTGAACTTGTGGAAGTAGTCCGCGTTTTCGTTCGCGAGCGTGGGGGCGATCGCCTCCTCCATGCTCATCTTGGTGACGAGTGCCCAGTTCATGCCGGGAACGTCGAGCGACGAGTAGACGACCATAACCAGCGTGCCGGAGGAATCGGTGTAGACACTGCGCCCGCTTTCACCCGCGTGTGCCTGTTCGAGGTATTCCGGAGCGATATCGGTCGCGTCGTAGCCGAAGACGAAATCTCCTCCGCCCATGGTTTCCATGTCACTTCGAAAGAGATAGCGGTCTCCACGCTTCTCCATGAGGTAACTCTCGCCCGTCTCCCCGAGGCCGGCGCGGACGTCCATGATCCGATTCATTGCGCGGTCAACTTCGCTCCCGACGTTCACGTCGGCGCGCGCAAGTGCATTTGTGTCGAAGAAGTGCTCTACCGCTTCCGCCTGGTTCTCGTGAACCGAGGTGAGCTGTTGAAACGCTACCTGTCGCAGCGAGTCGACCGTTCTCGAGAGCGAGTAGATTTCGTCATTGACGCCGGCGAAATAACTTTCCACCTGATTGGATTTGATATCGCGGATCGCGCGAAGCTGCGCGTAACTGTCGCTCATGAGCGCGTTCCCCGACATGTTCGAGGACCAGAATCCGACAACAGCCAGCGGAACGAGCCCGACCAGCAGAAACAACGAGATGAGTTTTGGCTTGAGCTTGATGTCTTTGAGTCTGAACATCTGCTCCCCCTTGCGTTCCAGCGCCGACCGACTCGTTGGCTTGAGGTGTCGGTGACACTGTGTATATTAATTATAGTGGAGTTTTTAGGCTGATGCGAACGTAACACTCATGCCCGGTGAACGCAAGGGGAAAAGCAGAAATTTCTCCAAATAGTTTAGCGCGGCGCCGGATGACCCGGTGCACCACCCGCGAGCACCGGTCGCGCCGCTTACTCGCGGTGCACGCGATCGGGGGAGAACGCCGGACGGCACACCGACCAGTACTCCGCCGGCTCGTCGTAGGGGTTCGAGTACTGTACCCGCGTCCCCGCGCGGACCAGCAGAGACTCTCCGGCGGAGAGCTCGAGCACTTCCTCGCCGACGGTGATCCGCTTTCGGCCTTTGACCATGAGGGTCAGCTCGTCGAACTCGGGAGACTGGGCCGGTTCGGACCATCCGGGCGGGGCCACCATCCGGGCTACGCTGACGTCTTTCATCCCGGTACTGGGTATGCCGAAGTGCTCTTCGATGTGCTTGCCGTCGTCGGTCGGCACTACGAACGGTTTGTCCTGTTTGATATATGCGTCGCTCATCCTGTCTCCTCAGGCCGGAATGCCGGGCGTTGTCCTTTCTGCACGTCGAAACGGCAGCAGCGCGAGACTCACCACCGTCAGCGTTCCGAGGGCAATGAAGCCCGCCTCGAAATGCCCCGCTGCCGCAACGGCACCGAATGCGCGCGGGGCTACACCCGCACCTACCAGATTTGCGAGGGGAATTGCAAGTGCAACGGCAAGATTCCGTGCCGCGACCGGTGCTGCGTCGGTGAGTGCCCGTATCGCAACCGGAAAGAAGGCCTGCACAACGAGGGGCTGCAGAAACACGGCAATGAGCAGCACCGTGCCGTGGGTGAGCCCGATCAGAATCGTCATGACCCCCGTCACACTCATTATTACGCTCACCACGGCGGCGAAACCGAAGCGGTCGGAGAGCGCCCCGGCGGTAAAGATCGCTGCGAAGCCGGTAATGCGGGAGACTCCGACCAGTGTGTTCACGAACTGCTCCGAATGACCGTGTTCGACTACCAGAAAGGTAGGAAGCATCGAGAATACACCGACCGCCGTGCTGACGACCACTGCGAAGAGGGTGGCAATGATCCAGAAATCGCGGCTGTGAAGAAAGAGCTTGATGTTCTCGAAATGCGGCGGCTCACCGCTCTCTCGACGACCGCGTCCGAACGCGCCAAACAGCGTGGCCGCGACAAGCGCCGCCGCACCGGTCAGCGCAAATACCCCGCGCCATCCCGCGAAGGGTGCGATGATGGCCGCAAGTATCGGAGCGAGGATGAATGCGAGGTTCGGTCCCGACTCGTGCATGGCCAGCGCCTTTCCCCGGTGGTGGTCGGGCACAAGCGCGGCAACGGAGGCGACCCCGGATCCGGGATAGAGGCCGTTGCCGAAGGCTCCGACGAACAGCACGACGTGGAAGGCAAGAACGGACTGCACAGTCGAGAGAACGAGAAACGAAACGCCCGTCAACGCCACGCTGCCCACGATGGTCCAGCGATGGGTATAGAGCTTCGCAGCGAAGCCCGATGTCAACAGACCCGTGGTAAACCCGAAAGCGGCAGTCAGAAAAAAGCTGGATGCTCGACCGTACTCGATACCCAGACCGGATGAGATCCGCAGCAGCAGCGGCGCAAGGAGGAGGCGCGGGAAGACGGCGAAAAACACCATCATGATGAGAAACAGCATCCACGGCACCGCGGGCGCGAACCGATCAGTGTCCGACATCTACCGGAGTCTCCGTTCCAGTCATACCCTCATTGTCGCGCAGATTCGACGCCTCGTCACCCGGCTCGGTCGGCGATTGTGCCGACGCCCGCAATCGCCCGCTCCAAATCGGCTCCATCCAGTGGTTTGGTGATGATCGCCGTCATCCCTGCGGCAAAAAACTGCTCCCGATCCTCCTGCGCCGCGTAGGCCGTGATGGCGACGATGGGTATCCGGGAGATCTCGGGATCTACGGACGTACGGATGCGGCGCGTGGCCTCCATCCCATCCATCTCGGGCATTTGAACATCCATGAAGACGATGTCGTATCCGCCCTCGAGCGCCGCCTCCAGGGCAAACCGCCCGTTCGTAACTACGGTGACGCTGTGGCCGAGCTTTCTCAGAAGATGGGTAATGAGCACGCCGTTCAGCCGGTCATCTTCGGCTACGAGAACGCGGAGAGACCGGGGTGCACCGTGGTATTTAGAGGTGTCGGTTTCCTCGGTGGTACGCTCATTCGTGGCCGGTTCGGCGACCGGCAATCGTACGTGGAACGTGGATCCCGTCTCGAGCTCGCTGTCGCACCAGATTGTTCCTCCCATCATCTCTACGAGCCCCCGACTGATCGTCAGACCAAGCCCCGAGCCCGCATGAGAGAAGGTCGTATAGTGGAGCCGGGCGAAGCGGTCGAATATGCCCTCGAGCTCGGTTTCCGGGATGCCGGGGCCGGTGTCCCGCACGGTGATCTCGATCTCGCCCGAGGCGGCTTCGCGTTCGCTATAGTCCACGCGCACGTGCACCCCGCCGGACTCCGTGTACTTCACAGCGTTGCCCAGAAGGTTCAGTGTCACCTGGCGAATGCGCACGGGGTCGGAACGGATCTGCTCCGGAACCGCATCGGAGACGCGGGCGGTGAGCGAGAGGCGCTTGCGCTCTGCCTGCGGTCGGATGATCTCCACCACCGACTTCAGACTCTCCCGGATGGAGAAATCCTGCTCGACGATCTGCAGGCCCCCACTCTCAATCCGGCTTATCTCGAGAAGATCGTCGACGTGGCGGAGCAGGTCTTGTGCGGATTCATCGGCGTACCGGACGTACTTCTTCTCTTCAGGAGTCTCAGCTGTCTCCGAAAGGAGCGACAGGAACCCCATGATGCCCTGCAGCGGCGTCCTGAGATCATGACTCATATTACCTAGAAACGCCGTCTTCGCCTGATTCGCGCGTTCGGCTATCCGTCGCTGCTCTTCGGCACGAAGCACGAGGCTGCCGGCCAGCGGCCGTACCGTCAGCATGGCGCCGAGCACGCCGAGAAGCAGCAGCGCCACGACGGAAACCGATACTCCGAGAAGCTGCTCGCGCAGGGGCCCGTACACCCGTTCCTCGGGGAGGGCAATACCGACCGACCACCGGGTATCCGAGACAGTGGCGGAAGCGCTGATCCACCCGGACTCACCGTAGACGGGCACCCCGCGCTCAACGTTCCAGCCCCAGGCGCCCTTGTTGGACCTGCCGAAGGCACCGGTGCAGTCGGTTACGAATTCTTCGCCCGTGAACAACGCGGTGTGACGCGCGGAATCGTCCGAAGGACCTCCCATGGAAATCACATCCGACAGTGCCTTTGTGTCGAAGAGCACCAGATCCACTCCGAGCCGCGTACCATCGGAGGCCTCGATGGGTGCGGCGACGAGAATACGCGGTGCGCCGCCGTCCTCCCCGTCATCGTGCCCTCCGCTACCGTCCTGCCCGGTGCCGAGCAGTGTCGGCGTGATGCTATCGAACACCGGCGCCGGGCGACCCGTGTCGGGTACCGGATCGCCGGCCACGGCCACCACGCTTCCCGTCGCATCGATTCGCGTCACCCCGACAGCGTGGGCAGAGCGCTCGAGCGCGTCTTCGAGTTTGGGGACGGTAAACGCGCGAAGCTCCTCGGTGGTGACCTCGCCCCGCAGGTAGGAGCCGAGCATCTCGCGGATCCGTGTGCGGCTTGTTATCTGGCGGGCTGTCTCCTGGGCGGAGCGCGCGAACTCTCCCACGGCTCGTGCCATCAGCTCCGCGCGATGCGCGACCTCGCGCTGCTGCGATGTCTGGAGTGCCTGAACGAACGGGCGGGTGGAGACGATCCCGATGGCCGTTCCCACGACAAGCAGAGAGGCCAGAACGTAGGTGAGTATACGCCGTCGCAGTATGTGTGCCCGAGACAGACGAGACGACTCAGGGGACAAACTCCCGTCGGATGGCATGTGGGGACGCATCGCCATATTCTCCACTAAGCCTAGGAGTTCGTCAATCCAATATATCTAATTCCCCGAAAGGTCTTGCAGAAGTTCGAAAGCCTCGGTGCCGGCCAGTTGTCTGTGCATCTGAACGTAGGCGCCGCCCTTGACGGAGAGGTAACTCCTCGGTAACATTCGCGTATGAGCGAACCGAGAACCGGAAAGCAGCGAGACAGAAAACGCACCGAGAAGCGCCTGGTTGAGGCTGCGATCGAGATTATTCGCCGGGAGGGCTTCTCCGCGCTGGGGGTAAACGCAATTGCCGACCGCGCGGGTGTCAGCAAAGTGCTCATATACCGCTACTTCGGGAACCTGTCGGGCCTTTACCGCGCCGTCGCCGATGAGTTGGATCCCCTGCAGTCTCGAGCTGCGGCGCAGGCGCTGGAGGGCATCGAGGCCGGCACCCCACTCGCCGAGGTAGTACGCCGTGTCATTCTGGACCTGCACGCGGCAGTGAAGGAGGACGACCTCACCAAGCAGCTTCTCATATGGGAGCTCAGTTATCACAACGCTATAACCGAGGCCTTTTCAGAATCACGCGAGAAAACAGGTCTGGAGCTGACCGCCCAGTATCGGCAGATTCTCGAGCCGCAGGATCAGGCGCGAGAGCTCGACATGCACGCGCTGTTCGCTGTCATCACCGGAGCAGTCTTCTATCTGACCCTCCGGAGTGACTCCGTTACGGAGTTCAATGGCGTCGACATCGGTTCCGATGCCGGCTGGCAACGGCTTGCGGACGCGGTGGCCGGACTGTTGAAACCGTAGACACCTGAGCCGAAAAAATCCTTGAAGTTTATCTTGACGTATTTGTCACCGTATGGTAACTTATC
>JAWLDL010000116.1:0-6748 GCA_041686675.1 Spirochaetia bacterium
CTGCTCTACAGCCCCGATATCCCCGCCGCCCCCCTCTTCCTCGTCTACGTCGTCACCTGGATCCTGCAGACTATCGGGCAGCTCGTCTTCTGGCGGCTTATCGTCTCGGGCATCGTCGGCTCACTCGCCATGGGGGCAATCATACTGCTCTCGCTCCTCGCCCCCGTTTGACCGCCGCTGGCGCGGGCTAATCGAACTCCAGCTGACGCTGCCAGCGCGAGATGAGCTCGAGCGCCTCGAGCGGTGTCGTTTCGTCAACCTTTACCGACCGCAACTCCCGCTCGATGAGCTCGGCCGGGTCAAAGAGGCTGTTCTGACCGCCGCGTTTGCCGGCAGCCGGAACCGCCGTCGCACCCGCACCGGCTACCGCGGTGGAGACCGCGCTGTCGCTCCCGTCTCTGTCGGCAAGAATGCTCGCGAGCACGGCCTCGGCGCGCTCGAGCACCGCCTCGGGGAGCCCCGCAAGGCGGGCCACGTGGATTCCGTAGGAATTGTTGGACGGCCCTTCGGTTACCTTCTTCAGAAACACGATGCGCCCCTCCTCCTCGGCTATCCGCAGCGACAGGTTTACGAGGCGCGCATGCTCGAGGGAGGTGAGCTCGTGGTAATGGGTGGCAAAGAGGGTCCGCGCCTGCAGGACATCGAGGATATGCTCGGTGACCGCGCGCGCAATCGCAAGCCCGTCATTTGTGCTCGTCCCGCGTCCGACCTCATCCATGATGATGAGGCTGTGCCGGGAGGCGTTCCGAAGGATGTTGGCGGTCTCGTTCATCTCCACGAGAAACGTGGACTCGCCGCGCGCAAGGTTGTCCGAGGCCCCGACCCGGCAGAAGATGCGGTCGGTGAGCCCGATTTCCGCATCGTCGGCGGGGACGAAGCCACCGGCCTGGGCGAGAAGCACGATGAGCGCGGTCTGGCGGAGGAAGGTCGACTTCCCGGCCATATTCGGCCCGGTAATGAGCGCAAAGCCCTGCGCATCTCCGTCGAGCTCGAGCGAGTTCGGCACGAAGCTCCCGGGCGGAAGATGGGTTTCCACGACGGGATGCCTCCCACCGCGAATCGAAATGGTGTCCGACTCCGAGACCCGCGGGCGCACGTAGCCGTTCCGTGTCGCAGCCCAGGCAAAGGAATGATAGCAGTCGAGCGCGGCAATGGCATCGCAGACCGCAAGCAGTCGCGGAATCTGCTCTTTCACCGACGCGCGCAGCTCGAGAAAGAGCCTGCGCTCGAGCTCGACGATCTGATCGGAGGCCGAGTTGAGCCGCGACTCGAGCTCCGCGAGCCGCTCGGTACTGTAGCGCTCGGCGTTGACCAAAGACTGCCGCCGAACGAAGTGCTCGGGTACTTTCTCGACGTGGGTTTTTGTCACTTCGAAGAAGTAGCCGAGCACCCTGTTGTACTTGATCTTCAGAGATCCGATCCCGCTTGCCGCGCGCTCCTCCTCGAGGTAGGCGTCGAGATAGGAGCGGCTGTTGGAGAGAAGGCCTTTGAGCTCATCGAGCTTCTCGTCATAGCCCTCTCGTATGATGTTGCCCTCGGTCAGGAGAATCGACGGGGAGTCGAGGAGCCCGCGCGCGAGGAGCGAGCCCAGCCCCGCGAGCTCATCGCGATCCGCCGAACTCCCCGCTACCGAGTCACCGTCGAGCAATTCCGGGGGTACGAGCCCTTCGAGATCCAGGGCAGCCTCGAGGGAGTTCCGGATGGCCACGAGGTCCTTCCCGTGTGCCTTGTCGAGCCCGACACGTGCAACCAGCCGTTCGATGTCGAGTATTCGCCCGAGCCGGTCTCTGAGGTTCGACAGGAGCATCTGGCTGTGGTAGAGGGCGTCTACCCGGTCATAGCGCCCCTCGATGGCGGTCTTGTCTTTCAGGGGGTTCAGGAGCCACTTTCTGAGGGTCCTCGCTCCCATGGCCGTGCGGGTGTAGTCCACGACCGAGAGGAGCGTATATCGCCGGCTACCCTCGGTCATGTTCTGGACGATCTCGAGGTTGCGCTGCGTCGCTTCGTCGAGCACCACATGCTCGCTGTCGCGGTAGGGTGACACCCCCCGGATATGCGGGATGAGGCTGCGGGCTGTGTCCTCCACGTAGTCGAGGAGGACGCCGACGGGTACGAGCTCCGCACTGTCGTCGTCGATGCCGAACCCCTTGAGATTCGCGACACCGAGAAGCTCCAGCAGACGCTCCCTGCCGGCCTGCAGGTCGAAACTCCAGTCCGGAAACCGGTTGAGGACGAGGCCGTCGCGCTCCTCGAGCGTTGTCGCGAGGTCGGGGTGCTCCTCGAGGAGGGTCTCCTGCACGAGCACCTCCCGCGGTTGCAGGCGGGCGAGCTCCTGCCGCAGCCGCTCCCGCCCGCGCTCGAGCGGAAAGAGCGTCGTCTCGAACTCCCCGGTGGAGAGGTCGATATAGGCTTCGGTCAGATACCCGCGCGAGGCGGCAATTGCGACGAGGTAGTTGTTGCGGCCGGCCTCGAGGTAGTCCTCTTCGGTAACCGTACCGGGGGTGATGATCTCGGTCACCTCGCGGTCGGCGAGGCCCTTCCCGGACTCGGGGACGTGGGTCTGCTCACAGATCGCAACCTTTTTGCCGGCCTGGATGAGTCGCGCGATGTAGCCGTGGGCTGCATGGTACGGGATGCCGCACATCGGCACCCCGTTTCTCTGCGTGAGCGTCAGGCCGAGCAGACGGGACACCTCTTCGGCGTCCCCCTTGAACATCTCGTAGAAATCACCGAGTCGAAAGAACAGCACCGCATCACGGTGGGCCCGTTTCATGCGAGCGTACTGTTGCATCATCGGCGTGGATTCCGACATCGCGTATCGTGGTGCGGGATTGAGCCCGCGTCAGCCTCCCGACTGTCGGAGACGTTCGAGGACGAGGTCACTGATATCGACGCTGGAACTCCACCACTGCAGCCCGTCCTGGTCGGTGCGGATGACCACCGTATACCCCTCCGCCTCGGCGACGTACTCGATGGCCCGCTGCAGGCGGTTGAGGAAATCGTCGGAGACGAGGTTCTGCTGGCGCTGCTGAAGCTGAGAACGACGGCGGCGGGTCAGATCCTCCACGTAGCTTCGCTGTCGGGTGACGCGGGATTCGAGCTGCTCGACCCGTGACTCATTTCCCTGATCCTCTGCGCGCTCGAGGTCGTCCTGGAGACTTTCGAGCTCCTCGACCTCCCGGTCGATCTCGGCCTGATAGCGCTGCCGCAGCTCCTCGAGCTCCCGCACCGACTGAGAATCGCGGTAGAAGGAGTTGTAGACCCTCGAAATATCAATGATTCCGACCGTCGTCAGCTGCTCCGCGCCGAGAGCGGCGGCAAACACCAGGAGGAATCCGACTGCAAGTATCGTTACACGTTTCATCTCATTCCCTCATATCGATCAGAACAACTCCGTCCCGATCGAGAATACGAACTCCATACCCCGGCCCTGCTTGTTATCCGGATTGAACAGGCCGCCGGTCTGCCAGACGATGTCCCCGTCCTCGATGGTGAAGCGTCGCGCAAGATAAATCCGAATCGGAAACTGCGGGATGGTGAACCGGAAACCGGTACCGAAGCTGAACAGCATGTTCTCGATACCGAGCTCGCCCATGTCCTCGCGATCCTGCCATAGCGCCGCAGCATCGAAGAACTGGTCCCACCAGATCACCTGTTCGGCCAGCGGCATCCGGAACTCCAGCCAATTGTACCACAGGGCTTCTCCGTCCACCCGTCGATCCCAGCCGCGCGCATTGAACATGCCGTCAATGAAGAGCAGGTTCGACGTCGTGGCAACCGGCTGCGGCCTGTCACGGTACTCCTCGGGAACCCAGAACTGCGGAAAGATGAAGGAAAGCTCGGAGTTGAGCCCCAGAACCATCTTCCAGTTCCAGTTTGAGAACACGGGGAAGTCCCAGAGTGTCTGAAAGAACTGGCCCTTGGTGTCGGTACGAATGAAATGGCGCACACCGAACAGCGGGCCACCGGTAAAGGTACCACGCTGGCTCAGGTAGTAGCCCGAGGAAGGACTGATTACCAGATCGCGCGTATCGAGAGAGCTGTTTGCCGACCAGCTGTTCACGAACTGCCACCGCTCGAAGTTATCGCGCACCTCCGGATCGAAGGGCCGATAGAGGCTCTGGTCGTAGGTGATGTAGTCGAGGGAGGTCCGAAGGCCCGTGCCCACGCTCACCCGTCCGAGTTGCGTCGGGAAACGGTAGCCGGTGTTCGCCCCGAGGCTCATGCTCCACTCGGTGTACTGCATGAGATATTCCTCGGGTATCGCGGCGGTGACCCCGCCGGCGTACTCGTAGTCGGTGACCAGGTCGTACTGGTCTATCTCGCTGTTGCTCGGGTTGGCCAGCGGCCCCGGTACGGTGTCCCCCGCCTCGTAATCTTTGCCACCGTAGGTCGTATCCTCGCTGAACACGTACTCGCCGGTGTAGGGATCCGGCACCGCGTCCTCGTCCTCCTCGTCGAAGCGGGGAGAGAGGAGGTCCTGCCGGACGTTGCGGTTGAGCGTGCGGCTCACCGTGAAGTCGAGTCCGCCGGACCACTGCTCGCCGAAGAGCCACGGCTCGCGGAAATTGAAGGACACACGCTGATCGATCGGCGAGAAAGTGCCCTGCACACCGATGTTCTGCCCGCGCCCGAGGAAGTTTCGGTCCTGCCAGCTGACCTGGGCGGAGACGGGAAAATCGGTGCCGCCGCCGAAGGCCACGCCGAAGCGGATATCAGCGGTATTGCCCTCCTCCACGTTGACGATGAGGTCCATCAGCCCTTCGGCACTTCCCTGGGGCGTCTCGGGGGTGATATTCGAGAAGTACTGCAGGTTCGCGAGGTTGCGGATGCCGCGCCGGATGCGCGTCGCGCTGAAGACATCGCCGACCTCGAGGGGCAGCTCACGCGTTATGACGTAATCCTTGGTCTTATCGTTTCCGCGGATGATGATGTTCTCGATGTGTGCACGGCCGCGCTCGACGATTTCGACCTCGTAGCTGATGACGTTATCGTCCTCATCGCGGATCTCGTTGCGGTTTATCGTGTTGAAGATGTAGCCGTTCTGATAGTAGAGGTCGGCGACTGACTGGAAGTCCGCCTGGAACTGGTTGAGGTCGAGGACTTCACCCTCCTCGAGGCTGATTTCCTCGCCAAGCTCTTCGTCGGTAAAAATCGCGTTCCCCTCGAAGCTGACACCACCGAAGGTGTACTGTTCTCCCTCTTCGACGAAGATGGTGAGCGTGAGGTAGACCCGTTCCTCGTCCTCGTCGCGCTCGAACTCTCGATTCACCTCCACTACCGCGGCGTCGACGAAACCGCGTTCGCGGTAGTAGCGCTCGATCCTGTTTCGGTCCTGCTCGAGCTGGGACTCCTGAAAGCGCCCCCGGTTGAACAGGGACTGTTCCTTGCTCTGCATGGTGCCACGGAGTGTGCTGTCGGAGGCAAAGGTGTTGCCCGAGAACCGGATCTCACGGATGGTGACCTGATTCCCCTCGTCGATCGAGAACTCCAGATCCACCAGATTGGCGTCTTCCACCGGCACCGATTCTCCGGAAACCTCGACGTCGGGGAATCCTCTCTCGAGGTAGACGCTTTGGATGGCTTCTTCGTCAGCACGAATCTTGGCACCGGTCACGAAGTCACCCTCGGTCAGCACAACGGCGTCGCGAAGGGGACGGTCACGTACGTTCCGGTTACCCCGGAACACGACCTCGCGGATCGTCGGGCGCTCTTCCACGGTGAACTTGATGATGACGCCGTCCCCGCCGCCCGGCGGGCGCACGGCCTCGGGAACCACGCGCTCGAAGTAGTCGAGGGCATAGAGGCGACGCTGGAGATCGAGAAATCGGGAGTCGGTAAACTCCTCGCCTATGTACTGCTCGGTGATTCCTCTCAGCTCGTTCTCAGAGACAGTATCGAGCCCCTCAAAGGTGACATCGACAATAGCCTCGTCCTGATACCACTCGCCGTCATCCTCGGCAGGGGCGTCCTGTGCGATTGCCGGCGCTATGTTCAGCACCAACAGAAGAGCGATCACCCAGCCGAGGTTTCGTATGCCAGATCCCAATGCGTACTCCAGTACCGTTTCTCTCCGCGAAGCTTATCACTGCCCACAGGGCCTATCAGTAAGAAAACTCCCAGGAGAACTCGATTTGATTGTCTGTGACGAACAGTGTCTCGGGATTGCTCGGGAAAAAGCGCCACTGCAGAAGGAAGAGCGGCGTCTGCCACTCGAGCCCCAGTTCCGCTTCGAACTCTACGGGCCCCTCGCCTTCAGGGACCGGTTCGAATGGGCTGCGCGAGCGCATGCTGAACAGCAGCTCCATGAACAGTTCGGGACCCAGATACTTTCCCAAGAACACCGCCGTGTTTTCAAAGTACTCTCCAAGAGATGGAGAGGTGTTGTCAAGAGGGTACTCGGGTTGCGGAAGGGAGCCGAGTACCAGATTCTGGAACAGTTGCGTCCGCACACTGAATAGATCGAGGCCCAACGCGTCCCGCACGGACCGTTCGAAACGATTGATAACGCCGAACTGCGTGACAAGGTCGCTTGTGAGCAGCACAGCCTGGGAGAAATCGAGGTCATCCTGTCCTTCCTGGTTCAACAGGTTCCCCCCCAGCAATGCGATAAGCTCGGTGTCGCTTAGTGGCGGGCTGGACTCGAAGCGGGGCGTGAAGGAGCTCAGGCGCTCCTCGTCCACGATAAGAAACACCCGCACCGGCCCCTGGGCCGAGACTTCCCGGATTTCCGCGCGCACGGCGAGAC
>JAWLDL010000117.1:0-6690 GCA_041686675.1 Spirochaetia bacterium
TCGGCGGTTCGCGGACAGTATCGGGTATGTGTGTCTGCGCCGGGGCGTCCCCGTGGACCTCGGTGGCCGTGTGATCCGGGAGGGCGAGGCGCTCGGGCCCGACCACGCGCCCGACCACGGGGACGACGTTCTCGCCCGCCTGCCGGTGGAGTTTAGGGCTGCTCCCCGGTATCTTCTTCTCCCGCGCGGTACGCGATCCGTGGTGGCGGCAGGCATGCAGCCGATACGCGAGCGTCGCCGGCCCTCACTCGCGCCGGTACTGCGCGGGGCGCGACGCCCCCGCGGCCGTCTGCGCACGCTCGTGGTGGCGAACCTCCTCGTGGCGCTGGCCCTCGTCGCGGCGGCGGTAACCGCGTCGACCTCGGAAAGCGCGTCCCACGAAACCGGTGGGCCGCGAACCGCGGCGGCGGGCGCTCGGGCGCCCGGAGGTCGGGAGGCCGGGGGCGGTGGGGCGCGAACCGCCGGGGCGGGGACCGGGGCCGTGGGGACGGCGCCGGAGCGTGGTGTCGATGCCGCCGCCGCGCTTGAAGCCCTCGGCAGGACCCTCGAGCCCCTCAGCCCCCGGCTCCATCTGCGCGAGATCCGCGCCGAGGGCGGCGCGCTGCGGCTGCGCGCGACGGGCGGCGATGCGGAGAGCGTGCGGGCGGCCCTCGAGGCGAGCAGGGACTTCGAGAATGTCGTGACCGTGGCCCGGCGCGAGCGCGGATTCGTAATCGAGGCCCGGTATCGTGGACGTCGGTATCCTGCCCGTCGTCATCGCGTCCGCTCCGAGCCCACTGCGACGCCGTCGGACACCGGAGGTGCACGGGCGGCGGCCCTGCTCGAGGATGCCGGGGCCGAGGGCATCGCCTTTGAACGCATCGATACCGCAGGCGGCACCCGCACCGGCACCGGCACCGGCATCGACACCGGCACCGATGCCCGCTATCGCATATACGCCGAGGCGAGCGCGGACGCAACGGCTGAAGCGCTCGTGGGCTTCACTGCGTCCGAGCGCGGAATCCCGGTGGCGGCGTTTTCCCTCACACGAACGGGGCGCGTGCGATGGCGCATGACCGCCGTTGTAGGCAACGGCGAGGTAGCGGAGGAATGACATGGTGGAGAATCTCGATAGCGGAACGCGAGCGCGAAGAACGCTGCAGGCCACCGCGCTCCTGATGATGCTGAGCGTGCTGCTGATCGGCGTGCGAAGCCGGGAGGCGGCGCATCCTTCCGGGGAAATGGCAGGCTCCAACGAGTCGCCGGCGCCGGCCGCCTTTCTCGCCGCCTCGTCGCGAGATGGCGGCGCCGACGGTGCCGACCCTGCCGGCGGTACCGTGAGTCCCCACGGTGTCTCTGCGCCGGACACCTCGGCGCGTATCGCAGCACTGTCGAAGGTGCTCTCCCGGGGTAACCGTGGTGCTGCGGCCGCTGCTGCTGCGACGCCTTCCGAAGCGCCGGGAGCTTCGGTGGCCGCGGCCGCGGCATCGCGGGAATCCGGTTCGTCGGGGAGTAACCCCGCGGGTAGTGCCCAGGTCGTTGCGCGCCTCGAGCGCGGAGGAGCCGTGTACTGGGTTCTCAGCGTCAGGCCCGAGGGGAGACTTCTGCGTGCCGCCGTGTCTTCGGGGCCGGGGCCGCGACCCGGAGCGGCCCGGCAGCCCGGAGCGGCCCGGCAGCCCGAGCCGTACCTCCAGGAAATCAACGGGCGGTTCGAGCTCGTCACCGGCCGTCGGCGATACCGGGTGGTGGAGCCGCCGTGGGAAAGCTCGCGCGCGGCGGTTGTGGGAGACTCACCATGACACATAATGTGGTAGTGACCGGAAAGCGGCGTCGCCCGCGCGTCACGGTACGCATGGGCTGCGCGATGCTCGCGGCAGCCGTTTTCCTCGCCGGCTGTGGAACACCGCCTCCGGGGCGGTTTCGGCGTGCCCCGCTCGTCGGAATTGTCTCAGACGGCGAGGGGCGGCCGGTAGCCGGTGCCGAGGTGACCCTCGACGGAAGGCGCACGGCACACACGGGCATGGACGGCCGCTTCACCTTCTCACGGGTACGGCGGGGGCGGCACGAGGTCGGTGCCCGCAGTGCCGGCTTCGAGGAGGCGAGTGTCGAGCTTGCGTTCACCGACCGTCGTCAGATCGCCTACGTGCGCCTCATCTCGAACGATCACCTCATCGAGCGCGCGGTCGACTTCATTGCCGCGGGCGACCTTGCCGCCGCCACCGGGATGCTCGAGCGCGTGTCGGTGCTCGACGGCTCCGACGGGGAGGCGAACCTCGACGCAGGGCTCGACGCGGACGTGGCCCTCCTCGAGGCGATCGTTCGATCCCGTCGCGGTGACCGCCGGGGTGCGCTCGAGGCTCTTGAGCCGCTCCGCGCGGATCCGCGTACACGCGCTGCCGCCGAGCGCCTATCGGCGGCTATCCGAGATGCTCCCTCACGAACTGAATGACGCTCTCGTACCACACCTGCGCGTTGGCGGGGCGGGTAACCCAGTGTCCCTCGTCGTCGAAGTACAGGAAGCGAGAGGGAACGCCGCGGGCCTGCAGTGCCTGGTAAAGGCCGACCCCTTCTCCCACCGGGCAGCGGTAGTCGCGGCCGCCCTGGATGACGAGCATGGGCGTTGAAAAGGACCCCGCGTACATGTGCGGCGAGTGGCGGCGGAAGCGCTCGGGGTACTCGTAGGGCATTCCGCCGTGCTCCCACATGTCGAACCAGAGCTCATCAGTGGTGTAGCTCATGCTCTCCTGATTGAAGATGCCGTCGTGGCAGACGAGCGCCCGAAACCTGTCGGTCTGCCCGGCGATCCACGAGACCATGAACCCGCCGAAGCTTCCGCCGGCTGCAGCTACCCGTTCGGAATCGATGAAGTCGTAGTGATCGAGCACGTGATCGAGGCCGCGCATGATGTCCTCGTAACAGCGTCCGCCCCAGTCGCCACTGATCTGATCGGTGAAGTGCTGCCCGTAGCCCGTCGAGCCGCGCGGATTGGTCATTGCAACGACAAAGCCCGCACCGGCAAATACGCCGGCGCTCCAACGGTAGTGGAAGTTGTCGAAGAAGGCGCTCTGCGGACCGCCGTGGATGAGAAGGAGGAGCGGGTAGCGCTTCGAGGGGTCGAAGCCGGCCGGCTTCATGAGAAAGCCGTGGACGGGGTCCTCATCCGCGCCGGCGAACCAGAAGGACTCGACCGGTTGCTCGGCCACTCCGGCAAGCGCCTCACGCGTGCGGGAGAGTTGCCGCGCCGTGCCGTCACGGACGAGCTCGCTCTCCGGCCCGCGGCGCACATCGGGCTCGAGGGGAGCCGGCAGGGTCAGGGTGAAGAGATCCGCGGGGGCGAGCATGGTCTCGCGGGTCAGCACCACGTCGTCGTGTGAGCGGACGCGGAGGTTGCGCTGATAGATCCCGGAGGTGTACTGAACGACCGGAGCGGTCGGGTGTTCAGGGCCCGTGAGTTTCGCACCGCGAAGGTCCACGCCGTAGAGGGACACGGAGCCACGATCCGCGGCGAGGAAGAGAATCTCATCATCATCCCGCCAGGCAAGCTCGTCCGCCGAGCGATCGAAGCCCTCGGTGAGCGGTACGGTCCTGCCTGTGCGGCGGGCGTAGACCTTCACCCGCATGCGGTCTGACTCGTGACCCGGCGTTTCGGCGCCGAGATAGGCGATCTTCGATCCGTCGGGGCTGTAGCGTGGCTCACGCTCGGAGGCCTCGGTCTGTGAGATGCACCGCGGCTCACCCACCGCCTCGACGCCGTCGAGCTTCTGCAGGAACAGAGAGTTGTTCGTCGAGACCGCAACGACCGCGTCGGGATTCGCAACATAACAGAGCTCATCGCCCTCGGGGGCAAAGACGAAATCCTGCGCCCCGCCGAGAGAGATCGGCGGGGTGTCGAGCTCCGACGACGTAACCTGCGCGCTCGCCCCCGTTTTGATATCGAGTACGAACACACGGTTACGTCGTCCGTCGCGCCAGGAGTTCCAGTGGCGAAAGAGGAGGCCGTTCGCGATACGGGCCGAGCTCTTCTGATTGGACAGGCCGAAGGCTTTCGCGCGGAGAGCGGCCTCTTCCTCGCTCTTCTCATCGCTCTTCCCATCGTTCTTTCCGGCCGCGATGTCGGAGGTGGTTTCCGGTTCCGACATCGCGCGAGCAAAGGCGATCCGCCGGCTGTCGGGTGCCCATGTCGGCTGCATGACGCCGCCTCGTCCGCGAGTGAGCCGCCGTGCCTCACCGCCGTCTCCAATCGGCAGCACCCACAGCTGCTCTTCCTCCTCGCGGGAGGAGACAAAGGCGATGTGGCTGCCGTCGGGGCTCCAGGCCGGCGCGGTGTCGTTGTGCGTGCCGGGAGTCAACTCGTACTCGGTGCCGGCATCGATATTGAAGAGCATGATCGTCGAGGAGACACGGTCCTCTACCGGATCATGTGTGGTGGAGACGTAGGCAATCCGGCGTCCGTCCGGACTGAGGGCGGGTGCGGAGACTCTCCGCACGGCCATGAGATCATCGAAGCGCATGGGGTGTGTGTCCTGCATGCTTCATCGTTGCATGATCCGCCCGCCCGCGAAAAGGGGAGGGCACGGGGCTGCGAAATTCTCACCCGAATTTTCGGAAAACGTGAAGCAGCAGCGCAAAAGAGCGCGTAACAGGGGATGTGAAGGCGTTATTCATTTCCCCGATCATCCTGCTCGCCGGGCTTCTGGCCACAGGCTGCGACCTCCTTTCTCCGGCCGGCGCGCCCCTTCGCTACATCGACGTTTCGGTGGTGATGGACGGAGAGTACGGAACGGAGGCCGCCGGCGCGGCGGAGAGCGAGAGCTCGTGTGGCGGGGAGCTTGCCCTTCGCGCCGAGCTCGAGAATGTCACCTCTGTGACCGCGGAGAGGTTTCGGGCCACCGCCTATCTCTACGCGCCGACTCAAGGGGGATCCCGGGGCGGTGACGCCCAGCCCGAGCCGCGGATCATCGAATGGCGAAACGGTATCAGGCTTACCCCGGGCGAGCGGCGCGTGTTCTGCGTCGACCTCGCCCCCGCGTTCCACGCCGTGCCGACCGAGCCACCTACCGTCGACATGCTTCATATCCGTGAGGTCAGCTTCGAAGACGGCTCGAAGTGGCGCGACCCCCTCGCCGCCTACGTGTGGCGGCGGGACGCGGTAAGCCAGGGGGTATCGCCATGAGGTACGGAACGAGGCACCGAACGAGGCACCGAACGAGGCAAGCGGCGGTCTTCATCCTGCTCGGTGCTGCCGGCCTGCTGGCAGCCTGCCGCGGCCCCCTCGTGGTGGAGACCGACGCCTCGCACGGCGTCCCCGGCGCCGGGGACGAGCGTGAGTGGACGGTTGCGGTTTACATGAGCGGAGATAACGAGCTCGAGGCCGAGGCGCTCGCGGATCTGAGCGAGATGGAGGCAGCAGACCTCAGCGGGGCGCCGATCTCTGTCGTCGTTCTCCTCGACCGGGCGGAGGGCTACGACGGCGGCGCCGGTGACTGGAGCGGGACGCGACTCTACGAGGTGGAGCCGAATCCTCTCGGTGACGCGTCAACCATCACCTCGAGGCGATTGGGATCGCCGCGGCTCGGCATCGAGGCGGACACCGATGTCGAGCTCAATACCGGTGACCCCCGCACCCTCGCCCGTTTCCTGGCCTTCGTGGCCGCGGAGTTTCCGGCCCCGAACACCGCACTGGTGGTGTGGGGGCCGGGAGCGGGCTACAGCGCAGTCTCCGTTGACGACGGGAACGGGGGTGATCCGCTTGCCCCGGCGGAGCTTGCTGAGGCGCTCGAAACCCATCCCCCCGACATCCTTGCGCTCGACCTTGCGTTCGGGGCGCAGATCGAGATCGCACGGGAGATAGATCGCTCTGCGCGGACTCTCATCGCCTCCCAGCAGACCATCGGTACCTCCGGCTGGGACTACACGCGCTTCCTCCAAGCGCTCGCCGCAGCATCCGGCGGCCGGGCGGCGGTCGAAGAGGCGGCGGTGAGCTCCTACGCCGAGGCCTACGCGGACACACCCGGGGCCTGCATCTCCGCGATCGAACTGGCCGCGGTGGGAGAGGTTTCCCGCGCGCTCGACGCGCTCAGTCGGACGCTCCACGCGAGCGCCGACACCGCCCCGGCTCGCGACACCCTGCGCCGGCTTCTCTTCGAGGAGGTCGAGGACTTCTACCGCACCCCGGGGGACCTGAATCTCGACATTGCCGATCTCGCAGAAACCGTCGCCGGGATGTATCCCGAGGTGTCCGGCGAGGCTGAAGGGCTGCAGCTCGCAGTCGACCGAGCCGTCACCAGGTCGTGGTGCTCGTCCGGTGCCAACGAGCAGGCGCGCGGGCTCTCGGTGCACTACGTCCCGATCGACGCCGGCGGATATGCCTATCCGCCACACGCCGAGCACTACTTTGCAGGCCGCACGGTGGAGACGCCGTTGCGCTTTGTTTCCGAGTCCGCCTGGGTCCCCGACGAGGTGACCGCAGCGGGGCTTCTGTATCGCCTCTGGTACGAGGCGATGCCGTAGGCCGGGTATGCAGCGGGCGCTGCCCGCGGAGGGTAATGTGAGCGCTACCATACGCACGTTCATCGGACCGCTGGTCGTCATAGTGTTTCTGTTCGGAGCTCTCGCCCCGGCGATCGCGCACTTCGGAAACGGTGAAGGATCGGACGACGACGACTCCGACCACCTCGACGGCTCGTACTACAAGGCAGGTGGACCCGGCAC
>JAWLDL010000118.1:0-6684 GCA_041686675.1 Spirochaetia bacterium
TGTTACTGCGAGGATATCATTGCGGACGAGATCGAGATCTCGGCTCTTGAGAGCGCCGATGTTGATGACCATATCGATCTCGTCGGCGCCTTCTTCTATCGCATGTCGGGCCTCCGCCGCCTTGATGCGAGAGGCCATAGCCCCGAGCGGAAATCCGACGACAACGGCCACACTTACCTCGGTCCCGCGCAGCGGTTGCGCGCAGCGCTCGGTCCACGTACCATTCACACACACCGCGCGAAAATTGTGTTCCTTCGCCTCGCGCACGAGCTCATCAATCTGCGCTGCAGTCGACTCGGGCTTCAGCAAGGTGTGATCTATATAGCGGTTGAGCTGCATCGTCGACACCACGGCACTGCGAGGCTGCCCGCTTGCCGACGTCGACGCGGATTCACCGCTGTGCAGGCGGCTTACGACTTCTCGTGTAATTGCCTCTACGAGGTCTTCGCGGTTCATGGGCTGTACCTTCCTCTCTCGGTTGCCATCATTTTGTTGATACGAGGCCAATGGCGGCCACCCTCGAACCTCGTCTCGAGCCATAAGGCCGCGAGCTCGCACATTTCGTCCGCTCCGTGAAATCGTGCGCCGAGGGTCAAAACGTTGGCATTATTGTGTTGACGGCTGTTCATGACGGTCTCGCGGCTGTAGCACAGCGCCGCACGAATGCCGCGGACCTTGTTGCATACCATACTGGATCCGATACCCGCAGCGTCAATCATGATGCCCCGATCGGAGTCGCCGGTTCGCACGGCGTCGGCAACTCGCTGCGCGTAATCGGGGTAGTCTACTTTCTCTTCGCCGTTGTAGGTTCCCACGTCGATGACGGTGTAGCCCCGCTGCTCGAGATAGGCCGCGACGGCGCTTTTTGCCGCAAATCCACCGTGATCCGAACCCACCGCCACTTTATGGACGGAGTCTCCCGAGTTGTGTTTTTCGCGCTCGCCGCGGTACGCCGCCTCGGGAAGTTTCTCGAGCCCCGAAGCCCCGGGGAATCTACCGAGATGCTCACCTGCCATGGTGACCTCCACCTTCTTCCATGTCTACGCTGTCGACCACACCCACCACCACCGTACGCATCGGTGCCCGCGGCACGCCGAGCATGAGTCGAGCCGAGTTTCCCTCATCGATAATCAACACCGTGTCGCCCGGCCCGGCCTGCGCCCGGTCAAGGGCAATGAGGGGTGCGCCCGTTAATGTCCCATCCGGCTTGAGGGTTCGAAGCATGAGAAGCTTCTCGCCGTCGAGAATGGGGTGCTTTACCGTCGCGGTGACATCGCCAATAACGCGAGCAAGTATCATGTCGTGTACTCTTCAACGTTGACCGAATCCAGAATTGCCACCACCGTGGCATCACTCGGGTTAAACCAGTCCGACAGGGCAAGAGCCGCCTCCCGGCCGCCCTCGAAGGCTACGAGGTCGCCGTAGCCCGCTTGGGAGCCGTCGCAGGCAACCACAGGCGAGCCACGCTTCTCTTTGTTCTCGTCGACCGGTTGCACCAAAAGCAGCTTCACTCCCTCGAACGAGGGGTCCTTTTGAGAAGCGACAACTGATCCAACCACCACACCGAGTTTCATTCGATCTTACCTCACACGATTCGAAACGCGCCGACAAGCGTACATCGACGCTCTCGGGTAAACGTCCGGGCCCGGGTAAATCCCTCGCCGGTGGGGCTTGCAATGGTAAAGCTGGCATAGCCGGCACCGCCCTCTCCGAGCCCATTGAAGTTGGCCCCGTTTTTCACGAAGAGCGAGCAGTTCATTGCGCGCGCCATTTTCGAGAGCTTGTCTATGTTTCGCGAGTGCATGGATGCCGTATGGCGAAAACCATGCTCGCACTTGACCGCAAAATCGATGGCCTCGTCGACGTTATGAAAGCGCACCACAGGCATCACCGGCATAAGCTGCTCCGTCCACACGAGCGGATGATCGGCGTTGACCTCACAGAACAGCATCCGAGTGTCGGAGGGCACGTGCAAGCCGATTGCCTCTGCTATGACGCCGGCGTTTTTTCCGACATACTTCTTGTTGGGGGCTCCTTCCACGACTTCGCTTCCCGGGGTGGCAATAACGAGCTCGGTGACGGCCTTTGTCTGTTCCGGCGTGAGCTCCACCGCCCGGTGCTTCTTCATTTCCGCCTTTAGCTCGTCGGCGACCGAAGATACTGCGAGGATCACCTTCTCGTCGGTACAGATGATGCCGTTGTCGAGACTGCCTCCGACAACGACGTCGCGCGCCGCCTTCGGCACGTCGGCGGTCTCGTCGACGACGGCAGGCGGGTTCCCGGGGCCGGCGGCGATGACCTTTTTCCTCGTCTGCATCGCCGCGCGCACGACGCCCGGGCCGCCGGTCACCACGAGCATGGCGATGCCGTCGTGCTGCATCATGTAATTTGCCGACTCTATCGTCGGCTCCTTGACCGTGGCGATGACGTTCTCCGGCCCACCTGCCTCTACGATCGCCTCGTTGAGCAGTGACACGGTTAGCCGCGAGCAGCCGGCGGCCGCCGGGTGGGCGTTCATGACCACGGCATTCCCGCCGGCAACCATCCCGATACTGTTCGAGATGATGGTTTCCGTCGGGTTCGTGCTCGGCGTAATGGCACCGATGACGCCGTAGGGAGCACGCTCGGTGAGCGTAAGGCCGTCGTCGTCGGTAAACGACATCGGCTCGAGGTCCTCAACGCCGGGGGTCTTGTTGATGGCGAGAAGATTCTTCACCACCTTGTCTTCCGCCCGGCCGAGACCGGTCTCGCGCGCTGCGAGCTCTGAAATCGACTCCACGTGCTCGGCGGTCACACGGCGCATCGCCGCGATCATCTGCCGGCGGGTCTCGAGCGGTGTCTCTGTGAGCTGATTAAACGCGGTCCGGGCCGCTGCAACCGCCTGGTCCATGGTCAGAAAAACGCCCCGTTCTACCGGTGCGGAGCTTGAACCGGGTGTCGGTGCGGTAGCGGGATTCTGCGCGGCCGATCGGGTTCCCTCGCCCACCGCCGGAGCGACTCCCGATGTCGGTCTCGCCGCAGCGCCCCCCGGCGCCGACGAGGCCTCATCCGTCATGGAATCGAGAACCGCGCGAACGATCTCTTTGACCTCTCGCTCCTCTATCATCATTTACTCCCTGCTACCCTCGCGTCAGATGCGGTCCGAGATCCGCGTGGGGTCTCGGGATCACGACCTGTTTGCAGAGGGAACTCTTATCCTGCAGGAGCTTCGCACCCGCTTCGAGTGAAGCCTCGACCTCCGACAGGGGACCTACCAGCTTCACCGACGACTTCCCTCCCATCTCGTCACCCCAACGGATATGCACGACCGTGACCGCAGCTTCCTTCACCGCGACATCCGCCGCCTCTATTGCGCCGAGCACCGAAAAGGACTCGAGAACCCCCACCGCGTCAAGCTCGTAACCCTCCGCCTCGCCGCCGAGGGCCGTCCACACGCTTTCGTAGAGGGTCGGGATGTAGAGCCAGTTCAGCACGCACTCGGGGCGGATCTCCACTCCGTAGGTAAGGCTCGCTTCCACCGAGGCTTCATCTCCGGTAAAGAGCACCGCGTACTTGCCGGGACATACCGTTCGCACGTCGAGAAAACGGATGGGAGCCTTTTTCGCCATGATGTCGAGCACCTGGGCACCGGCTGCTACGCTGTCGAGCTCGATACCCCCGAGGACTCGCACACCCTCATTGCTTTCAATCATTTGCGATACGTCACCTCGGCCGCTTCGTCCACTTTGTCCACGATCCCCACCACGACGGCGTCGACGGCCTTTTTGTCGCTGGGCTTTGTTTGTCGGGCGGAGCTACCCTGCGCGATGAGCACGACCTCGCCGAATCCCGCCCCGACCGTGTCGACGGCAACGAGTTGCTGTGTCCCGCCGCCACGACCACGTGTGTCACACGGATCAACGATGAGATAGGTCGGCCGGTCGACCCCGTCGACATTTCTCGTTGCAACGACTGTTCCGGTCACACGGGCAAGCTGCACGGGGCCTCCTACGCGTATTTCCGGTACACCGTTTCGCCGTCGAGCTCGACGTCGTCCACGATGGCGGTAATCGTTGCATCGCTCGGGCGATCTTTGGTGGTATCGGTTAAACGCGAGCTACTGCCCGACACAACGAGCACCATTTCTCCCGTGCCCGCGCCGACCGCGTCCATGGCTACCAGGAAATCACCCGTGCCCTTCATGTCGCTGTACCCAACTTTTTCCACGAGAAGGAACTTGATGCCCTCGATGCGGGGCTCCTTGTTCGTGGATACCACCGTGCCGGCGACTCGACCGAGCGTCATTCGGACACTCCTATTTCTTGGCGCCGGTCGACTGTCTACCGAGAGGCAGTGCCTCGTCCACGTTTGCGTGCGGGCGCGGGATGATGTGAACGGAAACAACGTCGCCGACGCGCTCGGCGGCGCGACCGCCGGCATCGAGAGCGGCACGAACTGCCGCTACATCGCCGCGTACGATCGCCGTCACATATCCGCCACCGGTCCGCTCATGCGACACGAGCTCGACCTTCGCAGCTTTCACCATTGCGTCCGCGCCTTCTACCATTGCAGCGAACCCGCGGCACTCAATCATTCCCAACGCATTCTCAGAGACCTCGGCCATGTAATCTACCCCTCGGTATTGTAATCTCGTGCGGCGCACCGTAGCGGCGCCGCCGCGGTTCTATTCCTTCGAGCCCGATGCCGAACGACCTTGCAGGTCGGCCAGGCGTGACTCGACCATATCCTTACTGACAACAACTTGCGCTTCCTCACCGGCAATGTACACGCGCCCAAAACGCCCGTAACCGATGACATTGATAATGTTGATATGTGACGCCTTCTCGGCCTCGTTTGCCGCATAGTAGGCGTATCCGGCGGGCTCGAGCTCGAGCACGTAGAGCGTGTCCCCGCGCAGCACCATGTTGCCGTAGCGGGTCTTATTAATGAGCTGCGCGTGATGGTCGCTCATACTCTTTATGAGTTGGCTCGTAAGCACGCGCGGCTTCATCCGGTCGGACTCGGCAGCCCCTATTTGGTCGAGAATGGCCTCTCCCGCTTGACGCGCGCTCCCCTGGCTGTCGGAGTGTACCTCGAGCATACCGAAGAGCCGCTCAACAATCTGGATCCCGGGCGTAACGTCGGTCGATTTCAACGCGATGTCGGTGAGCCGGTTAATCTCGATGCCTGGGGAAATCTCCACTACGGTGCACGCTTGATCGGCAACCGGAAAATATCCCTTGGATATCGTAGAAATGAAGGACGCCATCTGCGGCTGCAGCGAGTCCAGAACGACGTAGGTTCTTAGTTCGATTTGGTTTGCCATTCGCTCGACCTTCTTTTGGCCTCGGGCTACGTGAGCTCCGGCCTTTTTCTGTTCACTTTTTAACAATCTGTGTTAGTATTATGTATTCACTCGCTCAAGCTGTCAAGGATAGAACAAATTGATTGAAAAAAAATCGCACCGCTTGAACGAAGTTCTCAAGGTACTCAAGCGCCAAAACGGCGCAAGTATCAAAGAACTGTCGCGGGAGCTCGGCGTCTCGCACATGACGATTCGTCGGGACCTCAATACGCTCGAACAACAGGGAATGGTAACCCTCTTTCACGGTGGGGCGGTATACAACCAGCGAGACAACGCCGCCGATGCCGATTCCGAGTACTCGCTCGTTTCAGCCGAAAGCGAACATGTACACGAAAAACGGCGAATCGGTCGTGCTGCGGCCCGTCTCATCGAGCCGGAAGACATCCTTATTATGGACACCGGCTCTACTACCGAGGCCGTTGCACGCGAGCTTCCCGTCGACACGCCGCTAACCGTTCTCTGCTATAGCCTGAACGTGCTGCATGAGGTCACGCGGCATCCGGAGATCGATCTCATCTTCGCCGGGGGGAATTTTCATCCGAACACCCTCATGTTCGAGAGTCCGGAGGGCATATCCCTCATCGAGCGCAACCGGGCCGGGAAGGCCTTCATCTCGGCGGCCGGCGTCAGCCTCAAGCTCGGCGTGACATGCCTCAACGCCTACGAGCGGAACACCAAGGTCGCCGCGATCCAGTCGTCCCTCTCTCGGGTTCTCGTCGCGGATTCTTCGAAATTCGGAAAGATACAGCCCTCGTACTTCGCAGACGTCGACGACTTCGACACCATCGTTACCGATGACGGTATTCCCGACGAGTACGCCGAGGGGTTTCGTGAGCGTGGGATCAGGGTCATTCTCGCGTAGAGTGCCACAGCACTCTGCTCGAGCCTACTCAAACACCGGCAGAGCAAACAGATTCTGTACAATGAACAGCAGCACGACGCAGGTGACCCCCGCGCCGAGTGGTGTGGCTACCCACCCCATCGCGATTCGAGTGAGAACGTTTAGATTAATGTTCTTGCCGCCCTTTGCAACACCGATACCGAGAACCCCTCCGACTACCGCCTGTGAGCTCGAGATCGGTACCATCGGGAAAGAGGGAAGATTCCGCGCCTCGAGGAACATCTTCAATTCCTCGGAGGCGAAAAGAAACAACACCAGTGCACTCGAGAGGACCACGATCAACGCGGCGATGGGGGAAAGCTTGTACAGGTCGTTTCCGACGGTCTGCATGACGTGGTGCGAATACGTGTAGATTCCCACCGCGATTGCGAGCCCTCCCAACAAGAAGAGTTGCTGAGCGCTCGAAAGCGTGAAGAGGCCAAAATCAGAAGCGGAAAAC
>JAWLDL010000119.1:0-6653 GCA_041686675.1 Spirochaetia bacterium
TCCGTCCCTTGCGCTGGGGGTAGAGCTCGTCGATAACGTCACGAATGGCGGAGGTTGCAGAGGTGATGTAGCTTCCGATGCCACCGGTGAGTGCCTGCACCCTCATCACCGCCACCTTGAGCCGCCGGTACAGCTCGGATATCTCCATGCGGTCACCAAGTTCGAGATGCGCCACGAAATCGTAAAACCCGGCATCCGAGCGGCAGCCACACTCGTCGCGGACCCGCGTGTAGCACTCGTGGCGTTCCTGCTCGACCGAGAGAACGGACTGCGACGCGTCGCTCATCTCGTTTACGATTCCCTCGAGTCGATCCCACTCGCGGTCCACAATTGCGTCCTGGAGCTTCTGCTCCTGGTGAGCGAAGTTTTCGAGGAGCTCCACTTCACGATTAAGGAGATCTTTGAGATTCTCGAGCTCAGATGCCGTATTCATATCCACCTCCGTTGCGGGCTGCCGGTCTTCTTTACTATCATCGGCGAAAATGCGCGCGGGTTTACCGTTGACGAGGCGGCGGGTCGACGGGCTCGGGCGGCCGTCCCGCGACCGCCGACGGGCGCCGCATGCACGCCCGCGCCACTTGACTTCGTATATATTTTTCTATATATAGTACCCAACACCATAGGAGCAAAGGCTACTCACGCACGCTACTGAAGGAGATGAATACTATGAACTCGAGCTACGATCTGCTGATTGTCGGAGGCGGCGCCGCCGGCCTTACGGCCGCCCAGTACGGGGCGCGGGCCAACCTCCGAACGCTCGTTGTGGAGCAGACCGCCAACGGCGGACAGTGTCTGCTGATAGAAGGCCTCGAGAACTACCCCGGTTTCCCCGACCCCATCGGCGGCATGGAGTTCACCAACAGGTTCGAGGAACAGGCAAAACGCTTTGGTGCGGAGTTTCTCGTATCCGGCGTGCAGAGCATCGACAAAGACGGCTCGGTGTTTCGCGTGCAGACCGGAGAAGGTGAGCTTACTGCTCACGCTGTCGTGCTCGCCACCGGTGCGCAACACCGCACGCTCGACGTGCCCGGGGAGGAGCGCCTCAGCGGCAAGGGAGTATCCTACTGTGCAACCTGTGACGGCCCGTTTTTCCGGGGGAAGAAGATGATCGTCGTGGGCGGCGGGGACGCCGCATTCGATGAGGCGCAGTTTCTCTCCAACCTCAGTGACAACATCGTCCTTGTTCACCGCCGAGACAGGTTCCGGGCGCAGAAGGCTCTGATAGAGCGCGTGGAGAAGAACCCGAATATCGAGCTCCGCACCAACACCGTCATCAAGGAAATCCACGGTGAATCGACCATGATGGGAATCGAGAAAGTATCCGGGGTGACCTTCCAGCGCACCGATACGGGAGAGGAGTGGGCCGAGGACACCGCCGCCGTGTTCGTTTTCATCGGCTCCATCCCCCAGACTCAGCTCGCCGGGGACGCGGAGAAAGACGAAGCCGGCTACATCATCACGAACGAGCGGATGGAGACTTCCATCCCCGGTCTCTACGCCGTCGGCGACGTGCGTAACACGCCCTTCCGGCAGCTCGTGGTTGCGGCAAGTGATGGCGCCATTGCCGCCCACGCGGCCTCGCAGTATATCGACGAACTTGCCGACCAGAGGGCGGAGGCCGTCGCCGTCTAGCTGGACGAGCCGCTCCCCTTTTTCTACAATGGGAGACCACGCGGCCGGGACGACCCCGGTCGCCGGTCTCTCTTTTTTTGCATATGCTGCACCGACTACTGCTGCCTGTCGTCTTCCTTCTCCTCGTTGCCACCGCCGCGCAGTCAGCGCCCGCCGAGGGCCTGTTCTGGAGCCTCGAGCCCACCCCGAACCCCGCGCGGCAGCTGCTCTCGCAAATGAGTGACGAGGAAATCGTTGCCCAGGTCTTCATGGTGGGCTGGCCATCGCGCGATCCCACCCCGGAACTCCTGGAGTGGATCCGCCGTCGCAACATCGGCGGGGTGAAGGTCTTCGGCTGGAACGCAGACAACCTGGCCCAGCTGGCGCGTACGATCGGCACCCTGCAGCGTGAGGCTCTCGCAACGCCCAACTCCATCCCCCTCCTCACGGCGACCGACCAGGAGGGTGGCTGGGTGCGACACGTGAGAGGCGCTACCGCCGTGACCCCGGGGAATATGGCCATCGGGGCGAGCAATCTGCCCTACGACGCCTACAAGTCGGCCTACTACATCGGCCGGGAGATCAGGGCCCTCGGCATCAACATGAACTTTGCTCCCACTGTCGACGTGTACCGTAATCCGCAGGCACATGTCATCGGGCCGCGCGCGTTCGGGTCCGACCCGGTGCAGGCCGGTGTGCTGGGCGGCGCCTACATGCGCGGACTGGAGGATGCAGGCGTCATCGCAACCGCGAAGCACTTTCCCGGACACGGAAACGCAGAAGGAGACTCCCACGGTACCCTCCCCGTTCTTTCCATCTCGGAGGGGGAGCTGTGGGACTATGACCTCGTCCCGTATCGCATGCTCATCCGCGAGGGCCTCCCGGCCGTGCTCAGCGGTCACCTGAGCTTCCCCGGCATAACCGGGAACAATGTACCGGCCTCCGTGTCCGCGCATTTCAAGCAGGGACTTCTCCGGGAACGCCTCGGGTTCGAAGGAATCGTCGTTACCGACGATCTCTATATGGGCGGTGCGACGCAGTACGCGGCCGCCGAAGACCTGAGCTTCCCCGAGCTCTGCCTGCAGGCGCTCAAGGCCGGCAGCGACATGATTCTCCTTTCGCAGACACCCGCGCCTGACGGTGAGATATGGCGAACGATCCTCGGGGAATACCGTTCCAACGAAGAGTTCCGCCGCCAGCTCGATCGCTCGGTGGAACGTATACTGACCGTCAAAATGCGATATCTGACTGCCGACGACCGTGTGCCGCTCATTCCCGACGCGGAACGGATCAGCGAGCACATCCCCGACCCCGACGGCGTGGCCTTCTTCCGCGACCAGGCATTTCGCAGCGCCACCGTCGTGCGCGGTCGCGAGTTGCCCCTCGAGCTCGGCCGGGGTGAGAACGTTCTCCTTGCGGGGAAGGACCCGGATTTCATCTCCATCGGTCGACGGCTCTATCCCGAGGCCGACGTCTACCGGATTCGCGGCGGCACCTTCTACGACCCGCCGGCTGACGCCGCCGACACCTTTTCGCGGCTTGCCCGCCGCTACGATACCGTTGTGTACTGTCTCTCAGATCCCGCCACGCTGTCGATACTGCGCCGAACGGAGGGGATGGAGGCACGACTCGCCGTCGTAAGCATCCTCACCCCCGTCTACCTGCGGGAAACGCCATGGGTAGCAAATGCGGTCGCCGTCTACGGGTGGGGGCCGCAGTCCCTCGAGGCGGCCTACGCGGTCCTCCGTGGCGAAATAATCGGGGAGGGACACCTCCCGATCGACATGGAGTAACACGTGTCGTGGACGCTTGCCAGGCCCGGCGATCTCAGCGGGATTCTTGAATTTCTCGAGCGCCGCGAGCACAGCTGTGTTGCGTTCACCGCCCATCTACTCGACGACGGCGTACCGGTCTTTCCGTCGAAGCTGAAAAAGCGGGTCTTCTATCTCTCGACCGACGGAGCACGGATATCCGGGCTCGTGCTCCAGACAGCCTTCGGGTTCGTGTTTCCGATCCTCGACACCCCCGAGGCCGAGCGGGAGCCGCAGCTTCGGGAGCTCTCCCGGCGCCTGAAAAAGAACTTCTTCCGCTCACGCACCGTCATGGGGCGCCGGCGCGACGTAGAGCGCCTCGAGGCCGTATTCGGCCACCCCCCTGATACCCAGGTGAACTACTTCATTATGAGTTTAGTCGGCGCCCCCGCAGCCCGAGCGCATCCTGCCCCACCCGACATCACCTTTCGGCGGGCGGGCATTCGGGATCTGAAGTCGCTTCTTCCCCTGCAGGCCGCGTACGAAGAGGAGGAGGTGATCGTGGACGGCCGCGACGTGAACTCCAGTGTGGTCTACCACAACATGCGTTCCGCTCTCGAGCATCACCTGACCTATGTCGCCGAGCGTGACGGTGTCCCGATTTCGAAGGCAAGTACGAACGCCCGCGGGCTCACCTACGACCAGATCGGGGGCGTGTACACCGTGCCGCGGGAGCGCAACAGGGGCATCGCAGGAGAGCTGATGCGCTGCCTGCTTGACGACATCGGAGGTCAGGGGAAAAATGCAACGCTTTTCGTAAAACAGCACAATGATGCGGCGCGAGCCATGTACGAGCGTCTCGGGTTCGAACACAGAAACGAATTTGCGATAAGTTACTACCACTCATGAAACATCGCGTCCTGATGGTCACGAGCGAGCTCTTTCCCCTCGCAAAGGCAGGCGGCCTTGCCGATGCGGTCACCGATTTGTCGACGGCCCTTGCCGGGCGGGGACATGACGTCCGCGTCGTCCTGCCCCGCTATTACTTCGTCGATCGAGCGGACCTGGACCGCCTTCCCGTAGAGATTCACCTCGATCCCGAGGGTGTCATCCCGGTGTATGAGACACGTATCGACGGTCCCGGCTTTGCGGTCACCGTGTACCTGCTCGACTCCGAGGCGGCCTACGGTCGGGACGGCATCTACACCACGACGGAGGGTGAACCTTTCGAGGACAACGCGAAGCGCTTTTCGTTGCTCTCCCGGGCGGCCCTTGAGCTCTGCAGGGCGCTCGGCTGGAAGCCGGACGTCTTCCACGGCCACGACTGGCCGACCGGTCTGATACCGGCCTACCTGCGGGAGCCTCCCTACCGGGACTGGTTTGCCGGTAGCGCCTCCGTCTTCACGATCCACAATCTGGGCTATCAGGGCACCTTCGCCTTCAGCGAGGTATCGCACCTCGGCCTCTTGCCCGAGACGGTCCTCACCAGCGGACTCATGGAGGGGCGACACATCAGCTTTCTCCGCTCGGCGCTTTCTTCGGCCACCGCGCTCACGACCGTCTCGCCGACATATGCCAAGGAGATACATCAGCCGGAATACGGTCTCGGCCTCGAGACGGTGCTGCGACAACGCACAACGCCGGTGAGAGGCATCCTCAACGGAATAGATTACGATACCTGGAATCCGGCCACCGACCCCCTCATTCCCCTCAACTACGACGAGGAGGACCTGCGGCCGAAGACGCTCCTTCGCCGCGTTCTTCGGTGGTACGTCGGCCTTCCGCAGGACGACGAGGTTCCCCTCATCGGCATGGTCACCCGTATGGTCGAACAGAAGGGCTTCACGGAGCTCCTCTCACAGCAGGACCCCGCCCTCGTTCGACTTCTGACCAGGCGACGGGTACAGCTCGTCATGCTCGGCTCCGGCCCCGTCGCACGCACGCGCGTACTGCGAGAGCTCGCCGGCGGCTTCTCGAACCTGGCAGTCGTCACCGGCTTCGACAACCAACTCGCGCATCTCATCGAGGCCGGGAGCGATTTCTTCCTCATGCCCTCGCGGTATGAGCCCTGCGGCCTCAATCAGATGTATTCGCTTCGCTACGGCACCGTCCCCATCGTGACCCGCACGGGCGGGCTTGCCGACACGGTGGTGGACATACGCGAGGACGAGAACGTCGGGACGGGATACCTCATACCGCAAAGCTCCTCCCGAGACATCTTTGATACGGTGAGCTCAGCCCTCGATGATTTCGAGTCGGCGCCGGAGCGCATCACGGCCCTGCGTCGCCGCGGTATGAAGCAGCGGTTCACCTGGGAGTCGGCGGCCGCCGAATACGAAGAGGTCTACCGCGAGGTTCTCGACGCGTCGGCCGGCGAGGCGTCTTCCGGCGACGCGTCGGCCGCTGAGGCGCCGGAGCCGGACTGACGCGCGTGACGCCGGCGAACACGGTCGAGCCGCTTCTCCAGATCTCCGCGGTAGAGACCGCTGTGCGGCCAGGAGAGCAACTCCCTGATGAGGTTCTCGGCTTCGACGAAGGCCCGCTCCCGGTGCTCGAGATACTTGGCAAGCTCTATGCCGGCGGCAACGCTCGCGTGGCGTGCCATCAGTTCCCGCCACAGCTCACCAATGGCCTCTGTCCGCCCGTTTCCGCGGTAGTACCGCACGAGCAGATGAGCGGCGCGCATCGTGTCGCGCGTCGACGCCTCCTCCCGCACCACACGCCGCAGGATATACTCACCGTCAGGACGGTCCAACTGCAGGAGCATGCGGCCGAGCTGGAAAAGGTCGACGGCAGCCGCCGGGGTCGCCCCACCCGCCCTGGACTCGCGCGGGGTGTGTGCCGCGCCGGCCGGGTCGGCAAACACCCGCTCCATGCGCGCGAGGAGGGAGACGAGGCTCTCGATGTCCTGAAGGTGATGGGCAAACGCGTCTTCGAGGCCCGCCGGATCACCTGAGCGAAGAAAGTCGAAGTAGCGCTCGGGAACCTCTGCGCTCGGAAGATCCCGTTCGCGCCGTATCCCGAGCACGCCCTCCTCCACCATGCCGAGTGAACACTGCCCGAGGCTGCTCCGCCAGAGCCGGCGCGTCGTGTAGAGTAGGTCGAGCTGTGCGCCGATCGGGAAGCGGGCCCCATTGAGCAGGAACCGGGTGCCGAGCACATGGGCGTCGAATCCCTTGCCGTTGTAGGAGACTGCAAGATCATCTTCGCCGATGCGTTCCGCTACGCCCCGCAGGAACTCCGCCTCGGCGGGATAGTCCGCCATGAAGAGCTGCTCGGTGGTGATTCCCT
>JAWLDL010000120.1:0-6647 GCA_041686675.1 Spirochaetia bacterium
GATTCCCCAGGCTACGGCGGCGCCGTGACTCCATCTCCCGAGCCCCGAGACAGACTCCAGCGCGTGCGCAAACGTGTGGCCGAGATTCAGTATCGCGCGGACGCCCGTTTCGAGGAGGTCCTGTTCCACCACGTGACCTTTCACGCCGATCGCCCGGTCGACGATGTACTCCATCGCCTCAGGAACTCGGGCGAGAATGTCCTCGCGCGCATCGCGGAGAAACGCGAAGAGCTCCTCATCGCCGAGCAGGGCGGCCTTGATGACCTCCGCGAGTCCGCTCATGAACTCGCGCTCGGAGAGGCTGTTCACGCATTCGGTGAAGACCTGCAGAGACGATGCCGGGTAGAAGGTGCCCACCATGTTCTTGTAGCCGCCGTAGTTCACGCCCGTCTTCCCGCCGAAGGCGGCGTCCACCATGGCAAGCAGGGTGGTCGGCAGGAGCTCGAGAGTCACGCCCCGCAGATAGACGGACGCGGCAAAAGCGGTAACATCGGTTACCACCCCACCGCCCACCCCGACGAACACGCCGTCACGGCCCAGTTCCCGCCTCAGCGCCTCGTCGATGATGAGCTCCACCGACGACCACTCCTTGGCGTGCTCACCGGCAGGCAGCACGATGCCGGCTCGGCCCGCGGGCGCAAAGAGGTCGGCGGTGTGCGCATCGTAGACGGTGAGCACCTCGTCGCGTTCCTCGAGCGCGACCAATGCGTCGACTATGCCCTCCGCCTGTATGGAAAATGACGTGGAGTACTGACCGAGATCGAAGGTTCTATCCATGTCGATTGAAACGGCGGCGACGGCCGCTGTTAGCTGCCGGCCGCTGCCGACTCATTGACCGCGGCCGCATGCCCGGTCTCGAGGGCATCCACCATTTCACGCACAAACGGATCGACGATCGAGTAGATGCGCTTGTTGCCCTTCACCTCGGACTGAACGATGCCCTTATCCTTGAGAACGGCGAGGTGCTGGGATACGACCGGCTGCGGCTGCTGGACGCAGGTCCACAGCTCGGACACGCACAAATCCTGCTCACGAGCGATGTGACAGAGAAGCTTCAGGCGCACGGGGTGGCCGCAGACCTTGAGCTTCTGGGCGAACTGAGCAAGCACCTCGTCAGAACACGTGACGGTTTCGGGCATGACACCATCAAGATACAACACAACGCCTCACTTTGCAACTATATGCCGGCCGACGCATATGAATCGGCAGGCATATACCGCGCCGGCGCCCGGCGGCGCGGGTCGCGAGTCGCGCGCCGGCGCGGTCACCGAGCGGTGGCCGATCACCCGGCTTTCTTCGCCGCCGTCTCCCCGGATGAGCCGGAAGAACCGGAAGACGACGAGCCGCCGTCACTCTTCGACGATGCGCTGTCGCCGCTCTTCGTCGAGGAGCCCGGGGACTCCGTGCCGGAGGTGCTCGATCCGCCGGAGGAATCACCGTTTGTCTGTGCTGCGTTTGTCTGTGCCGCGGGCTTCTTGGCGGAACCCGATGATTTGCTGTCGGTTACGTAGAACCCGCTTCCCTTGAAGATGACGCCAATGCCACCGCCCACGAGGCGTTTCAGCGCAGGCTCCGCGCAGCTCGGGCAGTCCCGCAGAGGGTCGTCGGACATGTTCTGAAACTGATCGAATCGATGTCCGCAGTTTCGGCATTCGTATTCATAGGTCGGCATGCTGTCTCTCCTGATTGTGGATGGATACGCGTACGTGTCCAACGCTTCCGGAAATATATCAACTTTTGCATCCGGGGACAACGCACATGCGGTGTCGAGACCCGGCGAGATGCTGTACGTCTCAGTTCGTCCGGCCCGGCAACGGATCGAGCCGCACCGGGATCCGTCGCTCGTCGAGGTAGCGCTTTATGCCCTCCACCGTGTAATCGCCGTAGTGGACCATGGAGGCGATGAGCGCCGCATCCGCCCTGCCCTCTTCGAAGACATCGGCGAGGTGCTCGGGACGCCCGGCGCCGCCTGAGGCAACCACGGGAATGTTCACCGCCTCCGAGATCATGCGGGTGACGGTCAGCTCGTATCCCTCGCGGGTACCGTCGGCATCGATGGAGTTGAGGACGATCTCCCCGGCGCCGAGGCGCTCTCCGCGGAGGGCCCACTCGAGGGCGTCGAGCTCGGTGGGAGTGCGCCCGCCGTTAATGACCACGCGGTAACCGGAGGGCATGTCCGCGTCGCGGAGCACGTCCATGCCGAGCACGACGAACTGTCGGCCGTAGAGTGAGGCACCCTCGGAGATGATGTCGGGGTTGCGCACCGCCTGGCTGTTCACGCTGACCTTCTCCGCGCCGGCGAGCAGCACCTCGCGCATCTGTTCGGCATTGGAGATGCCGCCGCCCACGGCAAAGGGGATGAAGATCTGCTCGGCAACGCGGGCGACGACATCGATCATGATCTTGCGTCGCTCCGCCGAGGCGGTGATGTCGTAGAAAACGAGCTCATCCACGCCCTGCTCGTAGTAGGTGCGCGCCATCTCCACCGGGTCCCCGATGTCGACGTTTCCCTTGAACTTGATGCCCTTGGTTGTCTTGCCGTCGCGCACGTCGAGGCACACGATTACCCGTTTCTGAAGCACGCATCCCTCCTGTTCGCGCCTATTCGCTCATCGCGAGGAAATTGCCGAGCAGGCGCAGCCCCGCCTCGCCGGACTTCTCGGGGTGGAACTGCACCGCCATGAGGTTCTCTCGCCGTACGCCCGCGGCAAAGGTGATGCCGTAATCGGTGGTCGCAAGCCGGTGCTCCGCGTGGTCGGGATCGGGGTAGTAGGAGTGCACGAAGTAGAATGACGTGCCGGGAGCAATCCCGTCGAAGAGCGCGTGTCCCTCGGTGTTGTCGACCTGATTCCAGCCCATGTGCGGAACCTTGAGACCCATGTCGCCCGGAAAGCGCCGCGCGGTGCCGGGAACGAGACCGAGGCACGTCGCATCATTCTCCTCGGAGGCATCGAGGACGATCTGACTGCCGACACAGATGCCGAGAATGAGCTTCCCCGTCTCGAAAAAGCTCCTCACCGCATCGGCAAGGCCCGATCGCTCGAGGACGTCCATGGCGGCCTTCGCATCGCCGACCCCCGGAAACACCAGACGATCGGTGGCAAGAAGCGGCTCGGGTCTGTCCGACACCACGAACTCCGCGTTAATCGCGCGGAGCGCCGTCTCCACGCTCTTGAGGTTGCCCGCTTCGTAGTCGACTACTCCCACTCTCATGGCCTCTCCCCCTCGCGGCCGAGCAGAAACTCATCGAGGGCATCGAGGACGTAACGCTCGGCAAGGATGATGCCGTCGAAGCCGACCGTCCTCCCGTCACGCTCCACGCTGAGCTCCTCCGCCGCCTCGTCCGGGTCCGCCCCGGTCTGCGAGATCATCGAAATGGCGAGGAGCCGCAGCAGCGCGGTGACCGCGCGGGCTGTGCCCTCGTCAGCGAGGCTCAGCCGACCCCGAATGCGCCAGTCGCGCGCGGCGTCACCCGCCGAGTCGGCCGCCGCGGGCGTCAAGCCCCCCGGCACGGGGTTGGCCAGCAGCTCCACATCCGTCAGTTCCATACCGCCGCTTCCGAACGGCGCGGCCATCACCGTCTGCGGCAGAAACAGAACCGCGGTGTTGCGCTCGGCCGCCGCCGCCCCGCGGGCCGCGGCCGAACCGCCCCGCTCCCGCTGCAGTGCCGCCTCGACGCCGGCCGTTCCCACCAGCGCAAGCCGCGGCTCGGGGAACGCAAGTTCCACCCCGTCGGCCTCCCGCCGCCACACGCCGTAGCGTCGGTCGCGGCCGGAGACGGTGCGCCTGCTCCACTCCTCCTCGTCATCGAGCTGCGCCTCGATGAGGAAGCCGGGAAGTCGCCCCGAGGCCGCGAGCAGAAAGGCGCCCTCATCTGCGCCGGGCTCGCCGAGGGCAACGGCGACCCGCGCGGTCCGTTCGAGAATACGGCGCGCGTCGCGGCCTTCGATGCCGGCTGCGAAGAGGATTCGTTGCGCGGGCTCCTGCGCCCCGGCCACATCGAGGTAGACATAGGCCGCGGCTTCCGGGGGCAGGTACTCCGACAGGGCGGTCGGCGGTGCCGGCGGGGCGGTGCGGCAGCCGGCGAGCGCTGAAAGCGCGAGGGCCGCGATCAGCGCCGGGAGGATCGGCCGGCGGCGGCCCGACCGCCGGCGGCCCCGGCAGCCGTCGGCCGGCGGGGCCGCCGGGGCCGTAACCGCGGAGCGGCGGACGCCGGCGCGGTCACCCGCGGCCGTCCGCGTCGCAATCATCACGCCTTCTCGACCACCACGCCGCAGGTCTCGTCGCCGACGTCGACGGTTCTCGCGTCGTCGCGCTTCTCCCACTTGATGGAGAGGGCGAGGGTCTCGCTCATGAGGTAATCCTCGAACTCACGCACGGCTTCGGCAAGATTATTGGTCGCATCGAGATAGAGCACGACCCGGTCGGTGACGTCGAGGCCGGAGTCCTTGCGCAGATTCTGCACGGCACGAATCAGGTCACGCACGAGGCCCTCTTTCACGAGCTCGTCGCTGAGCTCGGGGTCGAGTGCCACGGTGAGCGACCCTTCGTTGAGCACCTTGAGGTTCTCCTTCTCGAAGCGCTGGATCTGCACGCTGTCCTCGGTGAGGTCGAGCGTGCGGGTGCCGAGGTCGATGTTGAGCGTGGTCCCCTCGATGAGACTCTGGATCTCCTGCGCCGAAAGGGCGCCGATCTTCTCCTCGGCCTTCTTCATGTCCTTGCCGAGCTCGCGGCCGAGCACACGGTAGTTCGGCTTGGCCTGGAACTCCACGAGCTCTTCCTCGTTTTCCCGGAAGATCACTTCCTTCACGTTGAGCTCATCGCGGACGATGTCTTCCATCTCGCGCAGGACCTTGCGCTCGTCCTGGTTTCTCGTGACGAGGTGGATGGCCTTGAGGGGCTGGCGGATCTTCAGGTCGTGCATCCGGCGGATGGCCCGTCCCATGCGCACCGTCTGCTGCACCGTGCCCATCTTCCACTCGAGCTCGGGGTCGCGCCGGGCGGGATCGGCAACAGGATAATCACACAGATGTACCGAATCGATATCGCCCTCGGTCCGCAGGTTCCGGTAGACGGCCTCGGTTACGAAGGGGATGAAGGGCGCTGCGACCTTTACCAGGGTCATAAGCACCTCGTAGAGGGTGCCGTAGGCCTCCTGCTTGTCGGCGTCGTTCTCGCTGCGCCAGAACCGGCGGCGCGAGCGGCGGATGTACCAGTTGTTGAGGTTATCGATGAAGGCGACGATCGGTTCGATGGCCTTCTGCAGCTCATAGTCGTCGAGGCTCGCGGTGACCTTCTCGATGAGACGCAGTGATTCAGAGAGAATCCACTGGTCGAGGGGATTGCCGGGATTCTCCGGCGCGCCGGTGGGCTGCACGCCGTCGATATTCGCGTACGTGACGAAGAAGCTGTAGGAGTTCCACAGAGGGATGATCACGTTCTTCAGAACCTCTTTTACGCCGTCGTCGGAGTACTTGAGGTCCTCACCGCGCACGACCGCGGAGTTCATGAGAAAGAGCCGCAGCGCATCGGCGCCGAAGCGCTTGATGACATCGACGGGGTCGGTGTAGTTGCGCTGGCTCTTCGACATCTTCTTGCCGTCCTCGGCGAGGACGAGCCCGTTCACAACACAGTTCTTGAACGCCGGCGAGTCGAAGAGCGCCGCAGCAAGCACCGTGAGCGTGTAGAACCAGCCCCGGGTCTGATCGAGGCCCTCGCAGATGAAGTCCGCGGGGAAGTTGCGCTCGACGAACTCCTTGTTCTCGAAGGGGTAATGGTTCTGCGCATAGGGCATGGAGCCGGACTCGAACCAGCAGTCGAGGACCTCGGGGATGCGTCGCATCGTGCCCGAGCCGTCCGGCGCGGGCCACGTGATCTCATCAACATAGTGCTTGTGGAGGTCGGGCACCTTCTTTCCGGATTTGCGCTCGAGCTCCTCGCGGGAGCCGATGCACTCGGTGTAGTCGCTGCCGTCGGACTTCCAGATGGGGATCGGATTGCCCCAGTACCGGTTCCGAGAGATGGCCCAGTCCTTGGCGCCCTCGAGCCACTTGCCGAAGCGTCCGGTCTTGATGTGCTCGGGTACCCAGTGGATGCGGTTGTTCGCCGCGAGCATCTTGTCCTTGATTTTCTGGATGTCGACGAACCAGGAGGAGATCGCCCGGTAGATGAGCGGCTTGTTCGTGCGGTAGCAGTGGGGATAGGGGTGGAGATAGTTCTCCCGCTTTACGAGCTTCCCCTCTGCCTTGAGCTTTTTGATGATCTCCTTGTCCGCATCCTTCACGAACATGCCCTCGAAGTCGGTGACCTCGGAGGTGAACTTCGCATCGGCATCGATCGGCACAATCACCGGAATACCGGTGCCCTGCATGACCTCGTAGTCTTCTTCGCCGAAACCGGGCGCGGTGTGGACGATACCCGTGCCCTCCTCGGTGGTTACATAGTCGGCGACGAAGCTGCGGAAGGCGCCCTCGTCTTTGAGATGCTCGAAGTACGGGAAAAGCGGCTCGTATTTCACGTTGACGAGCTCCGAGCCACCGAAGCGCTGTACGATCTCGTACTCGCTCTCCGACTTGTAGTAGGAGCCGAGCCGTTCCTCGGCGAGAACATAGTGCTCATCACCGTCTTTCACCACGACGTAGGTTACC
>JAWLDL010000121.1:0-6635 GCA_041686675.1 Spirochaetia bacterium
GCTCGTGATCGCGATTTTGCTCTTCATCGGGTTCTACGTCGGGGTACCGAAAGAGATGGAGCAGTCAGGCGCTATCGACGGCTGCAACTTCTGGCAGCAGTTCCGCTACATCATGCTGCCGCTTGCAAAGCCGATCATTGCGACGGTCACCATCCTCAACACGATCGGGGCGTGGAAGGCGTTCATGATTCCGCTTGTGTTTACCTTCAGCCGTCCGCGGCTCCGTACGCTGGGGGTCGGCATGTATGCCTTCGTCGGCGAGCATACGAGCGACTGGACGGCCATGGCGGCCGGGGCGGCCATCTCCATCATCCCCATGATGCTGGTATTCATCCTCTTCCAGCGGTACTTCGTCGAAGGACTCGCGGGAGCGGTTAAGGGATAGATCATCTTCTCAAAGGAGTGTGTTATGGGCAGAAAGAGACGTATTGCGTTTTGTGTTGTTCTCGTGTTCGTAGCCGGCCTCGCGGTGGCGGGCGGTCAGCAGGAAGCCGACGGGGGAGGCGACGAAACCGAGGGCCCGGTGACCATCAAGGTTTGGAACTGGTCGCAGGAGAACAAGGACTTCTTCGAGGCGCAGGCCGAAGAGTTTGAAGCCGAGCATCCCAACATCGATGTCGTCTTCGAGACCTTCGCCCAGGACCAGTACCAGCAGACGCTTCCGCTGTCGCTGCGAAGCGGGGAGGCCGCGGACATCTTCTGGCTGTCACCCGAGATGAGTGCCAGGGAATACATCAACCAAGGCTGGATTCAGCCGGTCGGCGACGGTCTGAGCGAGGACTTCCTCACGCAGTTCGACGAGCGCCTGTTCGTCGAGGGCATCATGCTCTACGACGATGAGATCTACACCTTGCCGTTCGAGAACCGCTTCGTGAAGCTGCACGGCCTTCTGTTCTACAACAAGACCGTCTTCGACATGGCCGGTCTCGACCCGGAGACCGACATGCCGGAGACCTTCTCCGAGTTCCGCGAAGTCTGCCGCCGGATTACCGAGGCGGGCGACGGGGACTACTACGGGATCTCGTGGCCGGGCGTGGGAAACGGCCTCGAGCGGCCGCTGCAAGGCTGGCTCACCACCGCGGCGCCGGCCTCCGGTGACATTCGCTATGGGCGACCCGGCTATGACTACCGCGACGGTGAGTTCAAGCTCGCCAACGACAATCATCTGGAGGTGTATCGCCTGCTCAAGGGCCTCGTCGACGACGGCAGCGTCGCCCCGGGCTGGAGCTCCATGAAGAAAGAGCCGGCGCGGGCGCTCTTCGGGCAGGACCGCGTTGCCTTCCATCTGGCTGGTACGTGGATGCCGCGAGTGTGGGGTGATATGGGCTTCGAGGATGTCGACTTCGGCATCGCTAACGTGCCGGTGCCCGACGACGGCCGTCGCTCCTACCGTTACATGAGCCTTGCCAAGGGCTCGGTATTCCTCTCCGCTCAGACCGAGAAGCGTGAGGCGGCCCTCGAGGTCTACCGCTGGCTCCACAGCGCGGAGTTCCAGCAAGCGAACTTCTCGGAGAACGGCGTGTTTCCCGGAAACCGGAGCGTAGACACTTCCGATGCAACGTGGTTCCAGAAGCGATTCCTCGAAATTGCAGACGAGGTCGTGATGAATCATCCCGAGCCCGTTTCTCAGAACCCGGCGACCGCTCAGGTGGAGTGGCCGAGCGTGCAGCGCATCGGCGAGCTCTTTTCTGCGGCCCTCGCGCAGGACGAGGACTATTTCCTGCGTGAAGCACGCGCCTGGGACGAAGCCATGGCCGAGCAGCTCGAGCGCAACATCGAGAAGGCGCAATCAGAGGACGCCGATGTGTCGATGGACGACTTCATCTTCGCCGACTGGGACCCGATGGAGAACTACTACTAAGGGCCACCCCCGCGCGTACGGTCCGGACCCGGAGCGTGCGCGTGTGGGGACCGGCGTGAAAGAACGGTTACAAGGCGAGCCCGCGTTGCATGACGCGGGCTCGTTTTGTCCGGCTATCAAGAGTGATTGTCGAGAGCTGCGTAGTAGCGGGTCAGGAGGTCTGCCTGGTAGGCGCCGGCGAAGGTCCCGGTGCGCAGGTGATCGACGCCGGTTTCATGAAGCTCCCGCCACGAGGCTGCCTCACGACCGGGGGTGATCGGGAAGAAAAGCATGTCGTTTGCCTCCGCTGCGGCATGGTCGCCGGGGGCGTCTCCGATCATGAGACTCCGCGCCGGATCGGCGCCGGCGTCTCGTGCGCCGGCAAGCTGCGCGCGCTTGGGCCCGAACTCCTGTCCGGCGACAACATCCATGTGCTCCATGAGGCCGGCGGCCCGCCACTCGTCTTCGAGTGCTGAGGCCGGCGTGGCCGAGACGATCATCGTGTTTGCGAACTCATGGATGCGGGCGAGGCTCTCCGCCACGAGCGGAAAAGGGTGTTTTTCGGTGAGCTCGGTGGCGATGCGGCGGTTGCTCTCTGCACTCCAGTGTAGCACACGGGCAAGGAGCTCCGGCGGGTCGTTGCCGACATACGCGGCGAAGGAGTCGTTGGATAGTGGGTGCCCGCTTCCGACGAATTCCCAAATGGGCGCAGGATCGGGGACGCGCTTGCGCAACGCCTCATCCTCCCTCATGAGATCGAGGCAGGTCGCGATAGCCTCGAATCGGTTCGCGCCACGGGTGCGGGAGTAGAGGTTTACCCGTTCGGCAATCGCGCGGTAGGTGTCGGCGATCTCTTCGAATCCCATCGAGGCAATGGCCTGGGGAATGAAGACCTGTTTGTGTTTGCTTTCCATGGTGTCGAAGGCGCAGCCGTCTGAGTCGATACCAACGAAGTACGCCCGGGGGGAACTGAAGACTAAATCGGACATATATCCTCCTTTCGTTTTGTACCGTACAATATATGATTGACAGGTGTCAATGTACCATATAATATGTAAATCAGATGTTACAATAATTCGTGGAGGAGCACGTGGTGAACCATTCAGTAGCAGCCGGTACGGCCCCGGTGGAAGCGGCCGACAGCCCCGCAGACCAACCGTCGAAGGATGTTTTCCTCAGACGACTCACCGACCGCATGAGTCTCACCCAGAAGATCGGACAGTGCGTGGTCGTGGGGATGTCGGGTACCCAGATCACCAACGACCTGCGTGAGGCCATCGTACGCTATCAGTGCGGCGGCGTTCGTCTGAGCCCGTTCATGCGGATCTTCCGGTATTTCAGCGACGAGCGCGCAAAGGCGCAGGCGGTCGGCGAACACTACGTCCCGTCTCTGGAGAAAATCGCCCATCAGGGGCTGCCGCCGTACCGCACACCCGAGCAGTACGCTGCCCTTCTCAATGAGCTTCGCGAGCTCGCGGCCGCTCGGACGCCGGCGATTCCTCTCCACATGGTCATCGATCAGGAGGGCGATACGAGCCGGGACATCGCCCGCGGCGGATTCGTCCAATTCCCTTCCAGTATGGGACTTGCGGCATCGGGTGATCCCGAGTTGGTCTACCGCGTCGCCCGCGCCGTCGGCCGGCAGATGAAAGCCTCCGGCCTCGACATGATCCATTCCCCGGTGGTGGACGTGAACATCAACCCTGCCAACCCGGAGATCGGACGCCGCTCCTTCAGTGACGACCCCGAGGTGGTTGCGCGGCTTGCCAACGCGATGGTGCAGGGGTTCAAGGCCGAGGGGGTAATCGCCGCGGCCAAGCACTTTCCCGGACGCGGCGACTCGGCCGTCGACGCGCATCACTCGTGCCCGTCTCTCGACGTCGACATGGAACGCATGCGCCGGGTGGAACTCCACCCCTATGCATACCTCATTGAGCGCGGGCTCGACGCGGTCATGATGGCCCACTGCCTATACCCGCACATCGACGATAAGATCTCCACGGTTTCCCGGGCAATTGTCACAGACATTCTTCGCGGCGAGCTCGGCTTCACGGGCCTCATCACCACCGACAGTATGACGATGGGAGCCCTCATCGATCAGTACGGCGTCGGTGAGGCGTGCGCCAGGGCGCTCGCGGCCGGAGCGGATACGGTGCTCATGAAGGCGGAGAACCAGTGGCGCGGGGAGATGTTCCACACCATCGAGCAGTGGGTCGAGGCGGGCCATATCCCGGCCGAGGAGCTCGACGCGAAGGTGGAGCGCATCCTCGGTCTGAAGTACGACTACGGGCTCTTCGACACGATGGGAATGGTCGATGCGGCACGCGCGGCGGAGCCCTACAGCGATCCGGTGATCCTTCGAACCGCCCAGGAAGCCGCCCGGTCGGCCTCCATTATCGTCAAGGACGAGCTCGGCGCGATTCCTCTCGACCCCGCAAAGCGGGTGCTTCTCATCAATCAGCAAAATGCCGTGAAGAGCGCGAACGACGAGTGGGACCACCCGGCGCTCTTCCAGGAGCTGCTCGAGGCGGAGATTCCCGGCCTCCAAACCATAGAGGTGCAGTTCGGCTACGAGGAGGTGGACCAGAAGTCGATCGACCGGATCCTGGCCCGAGACAGCTACGATCTCATCATTGCGACCAACTTCTATGACCGGCAGTTCGAGCCACAGCGGTACGCCGCCGCACTCGTCTCCCGGGGGCTGCCGGTAGTGCTTGTCACGAACACGCCCTACCGCATCAAGGAGGTCGGCGGGATGCTCGAAGAGGCGCCCTCGATTCTTCTCAGCATGAATCTCACCCCCCACGGCCTGCGCATGATGCGCGACGTTATCCTCGGCCGGGAAGTCCCCGCCGGCAGGTGGCCGCTGTCCAATTACAATCCGGCAGGTCTTGGGGTCGTGGAGTACCGATTCTAACGCAAGGAGCAGCGCATGCAGCCAGTTGCGATCGCAACACCGCACGACTTTCAATCCGCGTCCGAGACCGGCTGGACCCGGGCGCACTGGCTCGAGATGTTCTCAGAGCTCATCGTGCCTATCATCGACAACGCCTCTGCGGGCAGGGCCCGACAGATCATTCCCGGGCAGCGAAGCCACCACGGGCGACTCGCCGATGAGCTCGAAGGGTTCACTCGGTCCTTCATTATGGCCGGGCCCTGGCTGGCCACTACCGGCAGCCCCGAGGTGCATACAAGCCGCGGCACGCGAGACGTCGCCGCGTTCTACCGAGACGGCATCCTGGCCGGCACCGATCCCCAACATGAGGAGTACTGGGGCGATATCACCGATTACGCGCAGCACCTCGTCGAGATGGCATCTCTGGCCTGGTCGCTGTATTTGTCCCGCCGGTGGATCTGGGACACCTACTCCGAGGCTGAGAAGCGGCAAGTCGCCGAATACCTCTACCAGTGCACCACCGTGGAGTATCACCAGAACAACTGGCTATTGTTCAATGTCGTCACGAATGCCGTGCTCAAGCGCCTGGAGATGCCGTATCGGCAGGATCAGGTCGATGCCAACATCGACGCCTGTGAGGGAATGTATCTCGGCTCCGGCTGGTACCGCGACGGAAGCGTCAATCGCCTCGACTACTATAACGCCTGGGCGTTTCACTACTACTATCTCATCTGGTCCATCCTGGACGGGGAGAGTAAGCCGGAGGTTGCCGCACGCCACAGAGAGCGGGTAGCGCTCCTGGCGGAGCAGATGCCGTACTTCCTCGCCGCCGACGGCAGCGCACCCATCTTCGGCCGCTCGATGATCTACCGTTTTGCCTATCTTGCGCCGCTCGCGCTCGGCGCCTCGATGGGCGCTATCGGGATTCCGGCGGGGCTTGTTCGGACCGTCTGCAATGCCACGATGCGCTTCTTCGCCGAGCAGCCCATCCTCACCGACGAAGGCTTCCTCGGCATGGGCTACATCGGCCCCAACGAGAGCATCCTCGAGCACTATAGCTGTGGCGGCTCGCCCTACTGGGCGGCGAAGGCGTTCAACGCCCTGCTCATACCGCCGGAACATTCGTTTTGGACCGCGCCGGAGGAGCCGCTTCCGATCCGCACCGCCTCCTTTGCCCGCTCCATCGTTGCCGCCGGCCTGATGCTTCTCGGGTTTCGAGACGACGGGCAGGTACAGCTGGTAAATCAGAAGTCCTACCACGACCATCCGGAATACAACGCCAAGTACACCAACTTCGCGTACTCGACGCACTTCCCCTACGAATCACGGACGATCTACGGCTCGATTGCCCCGGACAATGCGCTGCAGTTCTCGGCCGACGGTATCCTCTACTATCAGCGCTGGGCAATGGAGCACCTCGGCATGTCGGAGCAGCACAGCGCCGCGCGCTACCCGCTCTACGAGGTCGATCCCGAGGGTGAGGCAACCACGACGATCCTCATGCGAAGCGGTGTGCTCGTGCTCGTCCATCGCGTGGCGCCGACGAAGCCCCTATGGTTCCGGGAGGGCGGGTTTCCGCTGGCCTGGGACACGGGGACACCGGCGACCGACAGCGGCTCCGACTGGAGCGCCGCATCGGTCGGAGGGTTCGTGAGTCTCATCGCAAACCTTGCCGGATACGACCGCGTCGAGCCGCCGCGGCCCTACGGTTTGGACACCCAGGGCACGAACGTGCGCTATCCCTTTAGCGTAATTCCGCAGCTCAGCCTCCGGCGGACCGGCGCGGAGCCGTTTACCCTCGTCTCTCTGGTGGCGGGCCGCGGCGGCCGGGTACGCCCTGAACAGTTGCGAGGAGCGGTGGCGGATGTCACCGTCGACGATGATGCGGTTATGGTCCGC
>JAWLDL010000122.1:0-6633 GCA_041686675.1 Spirochaetia bacterium
CCCGCCCGGGCACTGGCTCCCGCCCCGGCATTTCCCCCCGTCGCCCCGCGGTCGGGGGGGGGGCACCGATTCAGTCGCGGAAGGTGTCGAGCAGGAACTCTTTGAGCGCGCCGGGGGTGTTGTCCATCGGCCTGGCCTTCTTCTCGAGATCGAGGACGCGCTCGAGTCGCTCCGGAATGTCGGGGCGCATGCCGGTGGCCTCCTCCACCACCTCGCCGAACTTCGCCGGGTGGGCGGTTCCCAGAGTGATGACCGTGCCGACCGTCGGATATCGATTTGCGATGAAGCGCTGGGCCGCGCGTACGCCTGCGGCCGTGTGCGGATCGACGAAGACGTTCTCGGTCACCCGAAAGTGGGCGATCGTCTCGAGTGTCTCCTCGTCGCTCACGACCTCACCCCAGATCATGGCGGCCATGGCATCGACATCATCGGAGAAAATGGCTTTGAGTCGCTCGAAGTTGCTGGGGTCCCCCACGTCCATGGCGTTCGAGAGCGTGCGGATGGAGCTGCGCGGGGAGTAGATACCGGTTTCGAGGTACTCGGGCACGACGTCGTTCGCATTGGTGGCGGCGATGAAGCCGGTCACCGGAAGTCCCCACTTCCAGGCAAGCACGCCCGCGGTGAGATTCCCGAAGTTGCCGCTCGGCACACAGAAGAAGAGCTCCCCGGGCACCTCCGACTTGAGCCGGCTGAAGGCGTACACGTAGTAAAAAGCCTGCGGTATGAGCCGGCCGAGGTTGATCGAGTTCGCGGAGGTCAACCGCAGCGTCTCGGAGAGCTCGGGATCGAGGAAGGCCTGCTTGACCATACGCTGGCAATCGTCGAAGGAGCCCTTCACCTCGAGGGCATGAATGTTCCCGCCGAGGGTGGTGAGCTGCTTCTCCTGCAACGGGCTGACACGTCCCGAGGGGTACAGGACCACCACGTCGATGTTGCTTGTGCCGTAGAAGGCCTGGGCAACGGCGCTTCCGGTGTCGCCGGAGGTTGCCGTGAGGATCACCGCGCGACCATCTTCACCGGCGAGAAACTCCTCCATGACCGAGGCAAGATAGGAGGCTCCGTAGTCCTTGAACGCACACGAGGGCCCGTGATAGAGCTCGAGGAGGTAGATCTCATCGGTGAGTCGACTCAGCTCCGGCCGGAAGGGGAATGCCCGGGTGATGACCCGATCGATCTGCTGCGCCGAGAGCTCCTCCGCAAAGAGGGCCGAGGTGATGGCGTGCGCGACCTCGGTGAAGGTGGTTTCCGGGGTCATGCTCAGAAACTCGCTGCGCAGATCCAGGTCCGACGCAGGGTGAAACAGGCCACCATCAGGCGCCAGGCCGCGGAATACTGCCTCGCGAAAGGAGACGAGACGCTTCGTGTCACGAGTGCTATAGAATTGCATGGACTTCCTTCCCGGGATCAGCGGGTGCCTTCATCGAGCAACCGTGACCTCATTATGTAAAATTCGTATGTGATCGTGCAAGGCGCCTTCAGTCGCTGTAGCGAAAACGACGGAAGCCGGGTATCATGAGGCAGATGGCACCCCGGCCGCACTACGTGCTACTGGTTTCCATCATCGCGTTCACGCTGGCAGCATGCGCTTCTACGCCGCCGGAATCCTCACGTGCGCAGCAGCAGATGGGGGCCGCCGCGAGCCCGCCCGACCCACCGCAGGACGACCCGGATGCCTCCGAAGCCCCCCGGACCGCGGAAGGTCGGCCGGAGAGCACACCCGGCCCGGAAGGCCTCGTGGCCTCAGCCGTGGAGCTGTCGCCGGCGGGCACCCTGCCCATCCGCGAAAACGACACTCACCTTGCCGTCACGATCGATCTCGACGCCAACGGGCGCACCGACGTAAGCCTGCTCACGGTAGGCGGAGAGAGCGACGAGGTTCCGGCGAGCTTTGCCGAGCTCTCGGCGCCGGGGCGCCTCTCCCGCGACACCACCGCCGTCTCCGAGTTCTTCTTCGAGGTCTATCTCAACCGTCCTGACGGCCTCGTCCTCTTTGAAACGCGGCGGATCGGCCGCTTCCCCGTGGTCGAGGAGCTGTCCGCCCTCGAGCTCAACGCGAACGGAAGCCTCCCACGCGCGGTATCCGCGCACTTTCAGGATCAGATCGGTCGCAAGGAGGTATGGCTTGTCGTCGGCCCCCACGGCTTCTCGGATTTCGTCCTCGAGCGGACGCCGGTCATCAAGTCCTCTATCGTCGATATCGATGAGGACGGCATCAGTGATGTTCTCAAGGCGCAGACCGCTTTCGAAGAGGGCCGCGGCTACGAGACCTTTCTGACGTGGTACCGCTGGAACGGCCGCAGTTACGCGCCGCACGCGACGGCGAACATCGTACGAAGTCTCAACGACTTTCTCCGCAACCTGGAAGAGCATCTCGCTTCGGGCCGATACGCACGATTCCTCGAGCAGGCGATACCCGATACTGAGATGCCCGCCTCCGAGGCGACGGACAGAGCACTTCATCGAAGAGTCGCCGACCTGTTTGCGCCGGATGTCGAGGCCCCGGAGGCCGTGGCACGTCCCGAGGCCGCCGAAATCGTCGGCGAAGAAGAGGAAATCGAGTCCCCGCAGCCCCTCGACGAGATCCTGGCCGAGTTCGAAATTGCCGGCGTCGCCTTCCCCGACTTCCTCGAGAATCCGTTCCCGTCACCCGGCGAGCGCACGACCACCGTAGCGCCACTGCGGGTTGATGTCCGTGGCGGCGGCGCCTTCTACTACCGCACACTCATCGTGATGGACAGCAACCCGTTCGAGGGGCGCCGGTTCCGCCTCCAGTCGCCCCGGTAGCCCCGTGCCGGCTGTGCCCGTGCCGGCTGCGCCGGTTGTGTTGACAGCACTGTCGCTTTCCGACAAGGTTGGCTCATGTTCAAATACGTGGTGGAGGGTGGCTATCCCATCCGCGGTACCGTGCGTGCGAGCGGAAACAAGAATGCCGCGCTTCCCTGCATAGCCGCTACCCTGCTCACCGACGAGCCCGTAGTCCTCAGCAACGTGCCCGATATCGAGGATGTCCAGGTGATGCTGAGGATCCTCGGCCGCCTCGGGTCCACCGTCGAGCGCCGGGGACACGGCGAGTTTGAGATCACGACCAGCAATATCGCCACCAGCGCGCTCCCCGTGGACGAAGCGAAACGGGTGCGGGCTTCCATCCTGCTTGCCGGCCCCATGCTGGCCCGGACCGGGAAGGTGGTCCTTCCGCCTCCCGGCGGCGACGTCATCGGCCGGCGGCGGCTCGATACCCATTTCATCGCGCTCTCGGCCCTCGGCGCACGCGTGGAGTCCGACGGTCTGTTCACGCTTTCCTCGAACAAGCTCCTTGGAACCGAGATTTTTCTCGATGAAGCGTCGGTAACTGCAACCGAGAACGCCATCATGGCCGCCGTTCTCGCGGACGGAGAGACCGTCATCGAGAACGCCGCATCGGAGCCCCACATTCAGGATCTCTGCAACATGCTCAACGCCATGGGGGCGAAGATCAGCGGCATCCGCTCCAATATCCTCCGCATCGAAGGCGTCACCAGGCTCCACGGAACCGAGTTCGCGATTGGTGCCGATTACATGGAAGTCGGCTCCTTCATCGGCCTTGCGGCGGTAACACGAGGCGAAGTCGTCGTCGAGAATGCGGCACCCGAGCACCTGAAGATGACGCGCATCGCCTTCGGTAAGCTCGGCATACACTGGGAACGCGACGGCTCCAGTATTCGCGTCCCGGGCGGCCAGGCCCTCCGGGTGGTACCGGATATGGGCGGCATGATTCCCAAGATCGATGACGCTCCATGGCCCGGCTTCCCGCCCGATCTGGTGAGCATCACCCTCGTGGTGGCAACGCAGGTCGAGGGAACCATCCTCATTCACGAAAAGATGTTCGAGTCGCGAATGTTTTTCGTGGACAAGCTCATCGGCATGGGCGCGCGCATCGTACTCTGCGACCCGCATCGGGCGGTAGTCAGCGGTCCTGCACGACTGTCCGGGTCCAACCTGACGTCTCCCGACGTCCGCGCCGGTATGGCCATGGTCCTCGCCGCTCTCTGTGCCGAAGGACAGAGCACCATCCAGAACGTCTACCAGATAGAGCGCGGCTACGAGCACCTCGTCGAGCGTCTGCAGCAGCTCGGCGCACAGATCGACCGCGCGCCGCTATCGGACCCCGACTGAGGCACCGCTCCGGCTATGGTTCCTCGCCGAGCTCTCCCATAAGCTGCTCGTACGCCGCCCGGATACGAATAAAAGCCTCCTCGGCCTGTCGACGCTGATGCGCCTCCAGCACCACGGTCCCGTCAGGATGAAACTCTGCGGCGAGCCTGCGGTACGCGCGCCGCACCTGGGCACGCTCGGCATTCTGCGGCACACCGAGCAACATGCACGCCCGCTCGTCGAGCTCTCCCTCGTGCCGCGCAGCGTCTGCAACGAGCCGGAGGTCGGCTCCGAGGCGCCGCGCGATATCATCCGCAATCCGACGGGCGCAGGGACCGACATCCCGTGCGACACGTCCCGCGAGCCACGCCACCTCCGCCCGTTCGTTCTGGGCCAGCCGGTCCTCGAGCAGCTTCAGGAAGGGCTCCGCGGTCTCGCCGCCCACTGCGAACTCGCGGCGCTCCGCGGCCTCGCCGCCCACGGCCTCGCCACCCACGCCGGCCCTGTCGGCCTCCGTGCGCGCGAGAACCTCCTCACCGGCGATATCGAGAAGGCGCCGTCGCCGCGTGCTCGTTGCGTAGCGATCGTAGAGGTAGCCCCGAAGGACGGATGCCACAGCCTTCACACGGGAAGCGCGGCCGCAGCGTGCCGCGTCGGTCAACAGCACCATGATGGCGACGGCCGGTGCGACCGCGTCCAGCTCTCTGGCCACAGCTCCGGTGCGGATGAAGCGTCGCGCGAGGCGGCGCATCACGTGCGTCCACAGCACCTCATCCACGAGATGGCCCACGATGATCCCGAAAACCATCCCGAAGAGGCCGGCGCTCAGTCCGAGGCCGCCGCCAACGATCTTCCCCCACGGAAAATCGCGCCAGGGAACGCGCGCGGGGTCGGGAAGCGGCAGCGACAGGCCGCGGCCCGCGAAACGCGGCAACTTCATGACGAGGACTGTCCGGCAAGTACGGCCAGCGACACGAGGAGAAGCAGCGCCTCTATGAGCACCGTCGCGATAAGGAGCTGTGTGAAGCCTCCGAGCGGAACGATGAGGCCGATAAGCACGCGATGGAGATAGTGGTAGAGCGTGGTCACGATGGACAGGATGAAGGGCAGTGCCGGCAGCACCGCAAGTACCAGGATGGGTGGACGTGCAATATAGCGGGTGCGCCAGGCCCAGCCGGCGGCGACCGCAAAGAACGAAAGGATGACGAAGCTGAAGGGACGTACCAGACGCATCGCGAGCGCAAGCCTCACCCCATCGACGCTGTAGCCGAGCCGGGGGAAGAAATCCTCCATCATCAGCAGCTCCGCCACACTCACCCCGGAGAAACGCGGCCCGGTATCGCGCAGGGCGTGGAGCTCGCGGGCGCTGTGCGTCAACTCGACATATGGCAGCTCTTCACCATCGGCGGGCCGCACGCGATAGCGCGGACGGTGAACGAGGGTGTCGGTGCCCCGCTCGACGGCCTGCAGTATGAGGCGCCCCGAACGAAGCTTCGCGTAGGGGGCCTGCAGATGCCGGCGGATCTCCCCGTTGGCTGCGACATCGATCGCTTCGACCTCACGGGCGTAGGTCCCGGCCCGGCTGCTTACAAGGAGCCGGATCGAGATGAAGCGACGGTCGGCTGCAGCACCATCGCCGGCGGTCGTGAACAGAATATCGCTCGAGCCGGGCCGGTGCATGTTCCGCGTGATTTCGTCGGTGAAGAATGCCACCTCGCGCAGTTCCCGCTCGACCTGCGGAAGGTAGCGCTGCACGTCGCCGTCACGCGGGAACTCCTCCGCAAGCTCTGAGAAGATCCGATGAGCCCGGAAGATCTCATCGTTCTGCAAGGCCTGATAGGCGTCTCGCTTGCGCTCGTACACGGCTCGTTCCTGCTCGTCGAGATTCGAGAGCTCGAGCGACGACATTCGGCGGTTCGCCTCGCGCAGGAGGTCCTCGGCCTCGGGACGCCCCGGATCGAGCTCCAGGGCAAGCTGCGCCCAGTAGTGCGCCGAGATGTAGTCTTCCCCGGCGAGAGCCTTCCGAGCACTGTCGACGAGCTGCGCCGCGTCCTGGCCGGTGAGCTCGCGACCGCCACCGGGTTGTTCGCCTGACGCCTGCTCCCCCGGAGGAGCGTCGGCAAGCTTGTCACGGGCTTCAGCCAGTTGGGCTTCAACCTCCGCGTCCGCGGCGACGATGGCCAGGTACGCCTCGTACTCGGTCACCGCGCGCGCCCACTCGCCCGCGTTAAAGGCCTCTTCGCCGTCGTTGAGGAAGCTCTCAGCCAGATCGCTCCGGTACTCGGCGTCATGCCGCGCGCCGGCCAACAACGGTGCTGCGAGACCGGCGGCCGCCGTGTAGAGAACGGCCGTCACGATCACCACGACAAGCACGGGCCGAATCAGGTCGAAAAAGGAGGCACGTGCATGCGAGCGGGCGGTGCGCACGAGAAGCGAAAACGCGAGGATGACGGCCGTCAGCTGCACCGGGATCAGTCGGTCGATGAACAGATACAACCCGTT
>JAWLDL010000123.1:0-6616 GCA_041686675.1 Spirochaetia bacterium
GGGGATATCGGGGCTGTAGAGCAGAAGCGAAACGACCGTCCCGGCTGCGAACCAACCTACGAAGTTCAGAATCGGTATGCCGAGATAGGCGCCACCCTTCGTCCAGCGCCAGAAGTCCCAGGACACCATCTGGGGGTCGAGAAAGAGATCCCAGGCCATGAAGGCCAGACCGGCGATAACGGCCGGAAGGATCACACCCGCGGGCCCCGCCAGCATCCTGCCGACTGACCAGGCCGGCGGGATCATCATCAGCCAGGCCAATGGAATGACGACAGGCACGTGGCGGATCTGCGGCTGCAGCACGTCGGTGTAGTGATAGTCGCCGAAGGGCACGCCGGTACGGGACCCGATGAACTCGATTGCCCAGCCGAAGAGCGGTATGCCGATGACCGCAAGGGTCGCGTGCAGGGGATGAAGCGACTCGAAGAGAATGACTGCGACGAGGGTCGCCTGGAACAGGACGCCGAGGGAGATGCCGATGCGCTCGGCCCCTTCGCCGAGCACCCACTTGATGATGGGAACGAGGATCATCACGATCACCCAGGCACCACCCATCACCATTGCCACGGGGGAGAGGTGAGTGAGCTCGTCAAGAAGCACTTGAAGTGTCGTTACCATGGTGCGTCAGATCTTCCGGAAGATTTTGAGCTTTATCCAGGCCCGGATGAAGGGCCACCAGGGCACCGTTGCCATGAGCTTGAGGTTCTCACCCCAGCCGTCTGCCTCGTCGAGAAAACGAAGAATCCGCGTCACCGGGTTTCGCTCGAACAGACGCGTGAAGATGGTTTTTGCAAGCTCCCCGTGCCGATAGAGAATCTGCAACAGCATGGAATCGAAGAGTCGGTAGCGAGCCGGCGGATTGTTCGCGTGAAACGGATGCCCGCGGGTACGCAGGGACTCCACAATGGCCCTGGAGTCCTGCTGGGTGCGGAAGAACGCGAAACCGGTGGAGGCCTTCACACGCCCGCCTTTCGTACCCGTATACATGATTCGATTCCCGCCACGTCGGGGGAAGGGCTGATCACTCATCGGAATCTTGCCGCTTTCCTCTTCCATGATGTCATAGTGATGGACGCCGAGGATGCCGGTTATGTAGCGCTGGAGCTCCGAAATATACTCCTCGTCTGGAAGCAGATCGGCGGAGAAGAGTGTGTACTCCACGAGCGCTTCGGTGGCACTGGTGGGTAGAATGTACATGAAGCGCATGACCCCGTGTTGCGGGACCCGGAAATCGAAGAGGGTGGCGGCGTCGGGATCGAACACCGGCTCCGTGGTCCGTATCGTCCATCCGGTGAAGTGCTGCCAGATGTAGTGATAGTTTTCCCGGTCGGGGCGGAACTCTCCCGGCAGGAACAGACTGTCGAAGACCCAGTCCGCGGTATAGACAGTGTCCCCGACCCGCACCTCGGCACGCTCGTGTCCATCGCGAACTTCGTCCACAGTGGCGGTAAGGAAGTCGACGTTGGGCAGGGCATCGAGGACGGAGCGTGTGTGGCGATAGAAGTCGATGCCGCGGATCATGTAGTAGGCGTAGGGGCTGAGCTCGAGACGGGACTCGAACCCGTCTCCGTGAAAGTTGAAGGCTCCCCAGCTGCGGGAGATGATCTCAGGGTAGGGCGGTTCGTCTGCGGTCCAGAAACACCAGGTGCGATCGTTGTTCTGTTTCTGGTCGAGGTCAACGATGAGTATGCGCCTGTCTCTGAGGGGGCTGTGGGTCAGGTTGTAGGCCAGGCTGAGACCCGCTGCGCCTCCGCCGGCCATAATGAAATCATAATGGCGTTCCGACATACGCTCCCTACTGTACCGCCACCGGTGCAAGACGGCAAGTACAAGCAACAGGCCGGAATCCCGCGTATCACAGGGTATGAAGCTCTTCGGAAAACGACGGGTGCATTGCGCCGCTGTGGCGGACTCCTCCGTGGCCGCTCTCGCGGCTCCGGTGCTCGACATGGTGTTTCCCCAGTACTGCGCCGCCTGTGGCAGGGCGGCTCCGGGAGCCGTGCCGCTGTGTGATGGGTGCCGATCGGCCCTACGGCCTCTTGAGGGCCTGCAGTGCGCCATCTGCGGCGTGCCGCTCGTCTCCGAGCGTGAGCGCTGTGTGCGCTGTCGCTCCCGCGAGTTGCACTATGACCGCCACCGCTCGGTGTTTGCGTACAGCGGCGTGGCCAAGCAGCTCATCATAGCGTACAAGTTCGGCGGCCGGACCCGTCTGGCCGGGCTGCTGAGCACCTATCTCGTCCCCCTCATTCCGCAGACTGCAGTGGTTGTGCCCGTACCTGCAAGTCGGCGGGGGCGGCGGCAGAGAGGCTACGATCAGGTTCGGCGCCTTGCGGCCGAGCTCAAACGCCACGACGGCATTCCCGTCGTGCAGGCTCTGGTACGGACGCGAGGCAGGGAACAAAAACAGCTCGATTTCGACGAACGCAGCCGCAATCTCGTCGGCGCTGTCGAGCTCGTTCCTTGCTTCGGACGCCCGCTCGGACCGGCCCGCACCGGGAGGCGCCGCGGAAGGCGCCGCGGAAGACGGGGGACGGTTCCGCACCACGTCGTGCTGCTCGATGACGTCTTCACCACGGGGGCGACGGTCAACGAGTGTGCGCGGGTGCTGCGACGGGCGGGAGCGCGCCGAATCGACGCGGTCACGCTTGCCGCCGACTGATACTGTTGTTATATTCGCCTCACCGTCCGAGATTGACACTTCCGCTTGAGTATTGCTAAACTCCGAATACACGTGAATGCAGCCGAGTGGTGGAGAGAGAGTCGTTCCGGCGACTCTCTTTTTGTAGGTAATGAAAGCAGTTGAAACGACCCCTGCCGAGCAGCGCCTCGCCGAAGAGTTGAGACCGGTAATCGACGGCCTCGGATATCAGCTTGTAGAAATGCGGGCCAAACGCCTGAAAGACGGCTATGCGGTCCACGTGGTGCTCCATCGTCGGGAGGGCATCACCGTCGACGATTGTGCCGAGGTGCACACGACGATCCTGCCCCGGATACAGATCATCGAAGACGAGCAGGATATCAACCTCGAGGTGAGCTCACCCGGTATCGATCGCGTGTTGAAGTCGCCGGAAGAGTTCTCGGTATTCATGGGGAAAGGAGCGCGTGTGCTGCAGGCCGCGGACGGACAATGGGTCGGAGGCATCATCTCCGCGTATACCGGGGAATCGGTAACGCTGAGCAGAGCCGGGACCGAACATACGATAGCAATCAGTGAGATCCAGAAAGCGAAGCTGGACGATACACAGGAGGTCGAGTAGGAACCATGGCTTCTGAATTGAGTGACGCAATCAGGCTCCTGGTACAGGAACGGGGAATCTCCGAAGACCTGATTCGGAAGACGATCGAGGAGTTTCTTCTCGCCGCATACAAAAAGAAGTTCGGGACCTCGGACAATGCCGTCGTGCAGTTCTCCGATGAGGACGGGGAGGTGACCCTTTTCGCCCAGAAGGAGATCGTGGACGAGGTGTACGACCCGGTGAGCGAGATCGAGCTTCCCGAGGCCAAGGGGTACGACGAGGAGGCTGAAGTCGGCGACGAGCTTCTTATCGAGATAAATCCCCAGGAGTTTGATCGTGTCGCGGTGCAGAGCGCCAAGCAGAAGGCACGGCAGACGCTGCGGGAAATCCAGAAGGACACCCTCTACTCCGAGTTCAGCGACAAGGTCGGCGAGATGATCATCGGGTATTATCAGCGCGAACGAAACGGCAACATCTTTGTGGACCTCGGCAAGACCGAGGGCCTCATGCCGAAGCGCTATCAGTCGCCGCGGGAGACCTACCGGCCGAACGATCGGATCAAGGCCCTCATCTACGAGGTCAACAAGACGCCGACCGGACTTCAGATCATTCTCTCGAGAACGCATACCGAGTTCGTCAAACGTGTTTTTGAGCTCGAGGTCCCCGAGATCTACGACCAGACGGTCTCCATTTTCAAGCTCGTGCGGGAGCCCGGCTACCGAACGAAGATAGCGGTGTACTCCAACCGTGAGGACGTGGATCCCGTCGGCGCCTGTGTGGGCCTGCGGGGTGTGCGCATTCAGTCGATCGTGCGAGAGCTCGAGGGTGAGAAGGTTGATATTCTCAAGTACGAGAACGATCCGCGCACATTCATAAAGAACGCCCTCTCACCGGCCGAGGTAAGTCACGTCGTAATTCTCGATGAGGCAAAGCGGCAGGCACTCGCGGTCGTCCCCGAGAACCAGCTCTCCCTCGCCATCGGAAAACAGGGACTCAACGTCCGCCTGGCCAACCGTCTCGCCGACTGGAATATCGACGTGAAGACGGAGGCGCAGTTCGGGGAGATGGACATAGCTGCCGAGACCAAACGGGCGGTGAGTGCGCTCTTCGGAGAGAGCATCGGCCCGGGAGAGGAAGAAGAGGAGATTACCCGAATCTCCGAGCTTCCCGGTATCACCGACTCCCTTGTCACCGCGCTCAAGGGTAACGGCCTCGAGTACATTGAAGACCTCGTCGCGTTGAGCGAGGAGGAGATGAATGCCCTCACGGGTCTCGATGAGAATGACGTAAAAGAGCTCCGGCAGACCATTGCGGAGAGCGTTGAGATCATCGAGGAGCAGGAAGAAGCTGCCGAGGCCGGCGCAGAGGGCGAAGAGGCCGAAGAGGGCGGAGAAGAAGAGCCGGCCGCGGAAGAAGCACCCGCCGCGGAGGAAGTTCCCGACGAGGAGCCGGCTGCAGAGGCGGAGGAAGCGCCGGAGATGGCCGAGGCGCCCGAGGCGGAGCCGGAACCTGAGGCCGGGGCCGAGACGGAGCCCGAGCCGGAGGGCGAAGAAGGTCCTGCGGAGGTCGGGGCACCCGAAACGGCAGCCACGTCGCAAGCGGGTACGGAAGAGGAAGCCGGGGAAGACGAAGAGGAAGAAGAAGGCGATGAAATCACCTTTGTCTCCGAGCTTCCGAACATCTCTGACGAGCTGGTGGAAAAGCTCAAGGCGAACAACATCGAGGAAGTACTCGACCTTCTCGAGTTGAGCGAGGAACAACTCACGGATTTGGAAGGTTTTAGCGCGGAAGATGTCGCCGAGGTCCGAGAGATCATTTCCGAGAATGTCGAGGTTATCGAGCAGGATGAAGAGGAAGAAGAATAGGTGCGCGTTGGGGCCTGGCTTTTTGTGCCTTTGATGTTTTCCTGCAAAGATGTTATCAATAGGGAAAGGTAGGCTATGGCAGAAGAGAAGGACCAGACGCAGAAAAAGAAATCTACTCTCATAAAACATAAGAAAGGCGCAGAAGCTGCGCCCTCTGAAGAGGGCGCCAGGCAGGATCAGAAGAAGAAGGTCCGCGTCGTGGTGCGCAAGAAGTCTTCCAAACCCGAAAAATCAGAGCGGGAGACGGACGCACAGGCGACGACTGAGCAGGAACCCGCCGCTCGCGAGGAGCAGCGCCCTGCGGCGAAGCGTGCCGAACCGGCACAGGAAGCGGAGCAGCCGAAAGAGTCCCAACAGCCTCAGCAGACGGCGCGACGCCGTCCGCAGCAGGACGAGCCACGTGCCGGTTATTCGATACGCGAGGAAGCGAAGAAGAAGCGTGAGGCCGAGCGCAAAGAGCGCGAGCGCCAGGAAGCAACGCGGCGGGAAGCCGGTGGACCTCCTCAGGGTGAGCGCCGGAGTCCTGCGGCACAGGGCCGAACCGGGGCGCCGACCCCTGATCGTGGACCTGCACGGAGCCGAACGGGTCCGCCGACCGGTGGCGCACCGCCACGCGGGCGTGAAGGCGGGGCCCCGCCGCCCAAACAGGGCGAGGAAAAAAAGCCCAGTCACAAGAAGTTCTATAAGACCAAGAAGAAAGAGCAACAGTACCCCAAGCGCGAGCGACAGCCCGAGAGGGATTTCCAGTACAAGCAGAAGCGTCGGGCGCCCAAGGTCAATCCGGTTCCCAAGGAAATAGATATCATGGAGGTGGTTACCGTCTCCGAGCTCGCTCGGAAGATGAACCTCAAGGCCTCCGACCTCATCGGCAAGCTCATGAGCATGGGCATGATGGTGACCATCAACCAGCAGATCGACGCGGAAACCGCCGAGCTGCTTGCAGCGGAATACGGCTGCAAGGTCAACATCGTCTCGCTCTACGATGAAACGGTCATCGAAGGCGAGGAAGACTCCGCGGACCGCCTGCAGCATCGGGCGCCGGTAGTCACCATTATGGGGCACGTCGACCATGGTAAGACAAAACTGCTCGATGCCATCCGAACCACCGACGTCGTGGGTGGAGAGTTCGGCGGAATAACCCAGCACATCGGCGCCTATCAGGTCGAGGTCCCCAATGGTAGGGTGACCTTCCTCGATACTCCGGGACACGAAGCGTTCACTCTCATGCGCGCACGCGGAGCGCAGATCACCGATATCGTCATCCTCGTGGTGGCGGCGGACGACGGCGTCATGCCGCAGACGCGCGAAGCCGTCGACCACGCCAAAGAGGCCGGTGTTCCCATTATCGTAGCGGTGAACAAGGTCGATCTGCCGAGTGCAAACCCGGACCGCGTGAAGCAGCAACTCTCCGATCTGGATCTCATGCCGGAGGAATGGGGTGGTAACACCCTCTTCGTTGAGGTCTCCGCGCTCAAGCACGAAGGCATCGAGAAGCTTCTGGAGACCATTCTTCTT
>JAWLDL010000124.1:0-6607 GCA_041686675.1 Spirochaetia bacterium
CGACACCGATGAGCACCGCCTCTACGGCCCGGCGCTCTCGCGCGACCCCATCGCCGGCCACTTCCGCCGCGCGGGGCTGCTCCACCACATCCGCACCCCAGGCTCCGCCCCGCGCACCCGCTCAAACCGGCTCTTTGCGGTGAACTACGTCGACCGCCTGCTTCGCCACCGGCTGCGCGAGCACACCCGAGAGACCATCGCAGGCGCTCGACATGCCTCGATGCAGATGCACCGCGCGTGGTGCTTCGCCTGGGATCATAACAGCCGGCGGGCATGGCGGGTGAGGAAACCGAAGCATGGGGTGCACGCTGCCCAGGCGGCGGCGGACAGCACGGCGGTGAAGCGGCTCACCGGGCCGTTCTTTCGCCGTCGGATTCGCCCCGTGCATGCCCCGGTGGTACCCCAGACGCTGCGGCGGGTGTGGATGTGTGAGCTGCCGACCCCGCCGGTGCGCTGGCGTCGCGGGCAGCGGGGGACGAGTGTGCGGGTGCCGGCCTACGCGGTGGCCGATCTGGCCGAGGCGGGCCAACACGCTGCTTGATACCTAAGCTGGCTCGCGGCGGGTGAAGGCGTAAATCCCGACGAGGATCATCACGCCACCCACCAGCGTCCAGATGGTCGGAAACTCGGCAAAGAGGAAGATCGCGAGAATCGTGGCAAAAACGGGCTCGCCGAGCACCGAGGTGGCGACGAAGGAGGCCCGCACGTAGCGAAGCGCCCAGCTGAACACGCTGTGGCCGAGGATGGTCGGGAACACGGCCAGAAGGGCGAAGATCACGTACTCCCGGTGCGCAAAGGGGCCGAGCTCGACGCCGGCCGCCAGCGACCACAGGAGCAAAAATACCGCGCTCGCGCTGTAGACGATGAAGGTGTAGGTGCCGGCATCCATGTGCTGCCGCAGCAGGCGGCCGATGAGCATATACCCCGATACCGTCACCGCGCCGGCGATGGCAAGCACGTTGCCGGCGGTTGCCGTCTCGCCCACCGCAGTTCCGCCTGCGGCGAGCACAATACTGCCTGCGACGCTCACGAGGACCCAGATCACCCCGCGCAGGGTGATGCGCTCGCCGAGAAAGATCAGACCGAGGACGACCACGATGATGGGGTGGAGGTTCACCAGAACCGTCGCGCTTGCCACCGAGGTCAGGAACAGGGAGGAGATCCAGGTGGCGAAGTGCGCCGCGAGGAAGACGCCGCTGAGAAGCGCAAGCGCAAGGTCCCGGCGCGAGAGTCGCAGCAGCCGCGAGGGAGCGGAGGAGAAAAACCGCGGCGCTGTCAGCAGCGCCGAAAAGGCCATGCGGTGGAAGGCGATGGCGAAGGGCGGCGCGGTGGAGAGCCGGATGAGAATCGCGGAGGTGCTGACGAAGAGGACGGCCACGATGACCGCAGCACGCGGGTCGATCGCCGGCCTGCCGACACCCTCGGCACCGCCGGCTTCTTCAGCGCCGCGCTCACGCTCGCCGCTCACGAGTCCTCATCCGGTATCCAGGCTTCGAGGTCCACGCCATTCCGCCTGAGGATCCGCGAGCCCACGACGGTCCCCGGCTCGAGCCTGCGGCCGCCTGTGCGAAGCACGACGAGCCCGTCGACCTCCGGAGCGTGGGGAAAGCCGCGGCCGATGGCAAGCTCCTCGCCTGCCACCTCTTCCTCGATGAGGACGTCCATCCGCCGCCCGATGAAGCGGTCAAGCCGTGCATAGGTGATCGGAAGCTGCGCCTCTTCGAGGAGCGCTTTGCGCTGCTCGGCAGCGGGTTCGACATAGTCGCCGTGCCGCCGGTGTGCCGGCGTCCCCTCTTCGGGGGAGTAGGTGAAGATGCCGAGCCAGTCGAATGCCGCCTGTGACTGAAACTCGAGCAGCCGGTCGAAGGCGGCATCGGTCTCGCCGGGAAATCCGGTGAGAAGGCTCGTGCGCAGCACCGCATCCGGGAGTGCGCCGCGGATGTCGTCTATGAGGCCGAGATACTCCTCGGCGGTGCCGGTGCGGGCCATGCCGCGGAGCACCTCGCCGTCGGCGTGCTGCATGGGCAGGTCGAAGTAGGGCAGCAGCCGCGGGTCGCTCGCACAGAGGTCGAGAAGCTCGCGCGGAAAGCGCTCGGGGTGGATGTAGAGCATCCGCAGACGGAAATCCTCGTCGACCGACAGAAGGCGCTCGAGGAGCTCGATGAGGCCCGGCGTGGTGCCGTCACGGCCGTAGGAGGCGAGGTCCTGGGCGATGAGGTTCACCTCCCGCACGCCGCGGGAGACGAGGTGGCGAAGCTCCGTCTCGAGATCGGCAGGCGGTCGGCTGCGATAGCGTCCGCGGATGAGCGGAATCGCGCAGAAACTGCAGCGGTTGTCGCAGCCCTCGGCAATCTTCAGGTAGGCGCTGCCGCGGTAGGAGAGAAGCGTATTGCGCAGCACGAGCCGGTCGTCGTCCTGCGGAAGCGATACCCCGCGGCCCTCCCAGGGCTGCGTCTCGAGGAACTCGCCGATGGCCTGCGGAGCGCGGTTTCCGAAGAAGGCGTCGACCTCCTGGAGATCACCTGAGAGCTCTTTCGGGTAGCGCTGGGTGAGGCAGCCGGCCATCACGATGCGGGATTCGGGGTAGTCGGCACGGAAGCCGAGCACGGTATCAATGGACTCTTCCTTGGCCGGGCCGATGAAGCCGCAGGTGTTCACGATGATGACCGAGGCCTCGGCCGGGTCGGCTGCCCGCGCCCATCCGCGTGCCTCGAGGGAGGAGACCATGACCTCGGAATCCACCTGATTCTTCGCGCAGCCGAGGGTTTCGATGTAGAAGGAGGCGTCATTCACGGGCGAGATCAGTAGACGGGGACGAGCTCGAGTCGAGGTGTCCGGCCGTCTTCGGCCGTTCCCCAGGTGATGAGGGCGGTCACGACCTCGCCGGGGTCACCGAGGTCCACTTCGCTCCCGGCAACCCGCAGGGCTGCAACTCCGCCGTTGGAGAGCCAGAGGCGGAACTCATCCTGCACCGTGGTACGGAAGGTGTCGCCCTGCTGAAGGTACTGTTCCTCGCGCTGACCGTCGTCTGCGACATAGCGGAACCAGGAGTACCCGCGAAACTCGATCTCAACCGAAAACTCATCACGCTCGTCGAACTCCGAGATAACACGGGCGCTGCGCTCACGCTCGGGAATGTCGGTTTCGCCGATGGGCTCGGTGTCCGCCATGGCGGCCTCTCCGCCTGCGGCGCCACCGGAGGCGACCGGAGACTGCACGACTCGGTCGAGTCTCATGACGAGGGTGGGCGGTGAGCCCCCGCTGTCGACCTCGCGCACAAGCACGCGGATGTCGCCGCGACCGTCCTGGTTGACATCGAGCATCCGCTCTTCATTGGGCTCGAGCATTGTCGATCCACCGATAGTGGTCACGTTCACCGTTCCATCACTGACTTCACTGAGGGAGAGGGGATACTCGTTCTCGCCCACGGGTATGCGCACCACATCGCCCTGGACGAACCGTCGCTCGAGAATCTGATCCTGCAGCACGAACTCGCGCCCGGCGAGTTGCTGCTCCTCTTCCTCGAGCGGCTGCTCCTCCTCGGCGGTGCGATCCGCGGTGGGGCGCCCGTTCTCCCCGGAGAACACACCGGACTGAACGAGGAAATATCCACCGACTGCGAGCCCCGCGAGCACGAGCACCGCGAGCGCGGCAATCACGTAGGGACGGGGGCTCTTCTTCACGATGAGCTCGTCAATTGGCGCCGGTTGCTCCTGGATCTTGAGGTTCTTGTAGAGGGTGACCATTTCCTGGGAGTCGAGACCGAGGAACTCCGAGTAGGTTCTGAGGAAACCCAGCAGATAGGGCTCGCCGGGGAAGACGTCGAAGTCCTCCGACTCGAGGGCCTCTATGAACCGCTTCGCGATGTGGGTATCCCGCGCAACCTGCTCGAGACTGTATCCTTTCTGACTTCGCGTAGTGCGTAGTTTCTCGCCGATTGACTCCATCAGCCGTCCCGCTCGAATAGGAAATCGCTGAACAGGTTTGCCGATGCCGGAGCTTCGTAGTCGAAGCGCGCGGCCGGTATATTCTGGTTCACCCGCACATCGAGGAAGTCGAACTGCACCTCGTCGTAGTTCACCGTGACCCCTACGATGCGCCGGATAAGCCGGTCCTCGTCGATCGAGAGGACGAGCTGGCGGAACCCCTCACGCGTGGAGCGCCAGGTGAGGCGGAGCTTGGTTACCATTTCGTCCTCACCGACTGCCTCCGCCTGTACCTCACCATCCGCCAGTTCGGCCGGTTCCTCGTTCAGGGAAACCGGCTCGGGGCTGTCGAGATAGGCGATGCTGTAATTCTCCCGCATCAGCCTCAGCCCGTCGCTGCTGGCGAGTCCGGTCACACCGTTCCCGCCGGAGCCGGCAAGCGCCTGCTGCAGAACCACGTCGTACTGGGGTATATAGACCTTCAGCACATCACCGTCGGATACCAGAACCTGGTCTTCCGGCTCGGTAAAGTCGATGCGCACGAGGTTCGGGCGGCGGTAGTAGAGCGTTCCCGTAAGCGACTGCTCCGGGGTGGTCATCTCCACCTCGGCGATGTAGTCGGTGATCGATGAGTATCGCTCAGCCACCGTAGCAAAAAACTCGGGAGCTGTCTGGATATCCTGCGAAAATGAAAACGGCGCCGCAAGTGCGACGATAGAGAGAAATAGAGTGAAGCGTTTCACGCGTGTATTACCCCGGCAATTTGTGAACCCATACTTGTCCATGCCTTTGCCATTTGTCAAGGTCGATTTTCAAGAGCCCAATTCGCGGATGCGATCACGCAGGGTCGCCGCCCGCTCGTAGTTCTCTTCCTCCACCGCCTGCTCGAGCGCCTGCTCGAGAGCCGTGACTTCACCCCGGTCTTCGTCGCCGCCGCTTCTGCTTTCACCGTCGAGGTCGAGCTCACCATCGGCAAGCCGTGACAGCGTCGAGCGCAGATAATTCCCCGAGCGCACCTTCTCGAACCGGAATGCCGGCGAGTCGATATCCTCGAGCCCGTCGATCTCCGCGATGCCTCCTTCGAGAATCTGGCGGGCTACCGCGCCCATCCCCTGCTTCACCGCCGTCATGGCTCGGGCCATCGCGTTCATGCGGAGGATGTAGGGTTTGAACTGCAGCACCGCGTTGCGGTCGTCCTCGTCCGGACAGTAGCGCTCGAGCAGCCTGCAGAGCCGCAGGTTATGCTCGGTATCGCGGGCCGTGCGCTCGAAATCGTTCGATTGAAAGAGCAGCAGATAGCGATAGTAGAAGAGCACTCCCTCGTTCTGCAGCATCACCGCATCGTCGTGGTCGATGGTAAACCCTTCATCACTTCCGTGTTCCTCCACGTAGTGCGAAAGGCGCTCCTCGAAGGCCTGGACCACGGTTTCACGGTCGAACGGACGCGCGCCGTCGGGGCGACCCTGCAGCTCGTACTGCTCGATCCCCAGCGGCAGGCGCACCTGCATCACCGCGTGCCCGTCCTCCGCGGTCACGATCCGAATACTGTGTTCCGGGTCGTAGGGCCACTCTTTAAGCAGCGTAGATAGATCCTGGCTCATACCCAATCTTTTGCCTCCACCGACAATATACTAACGCGGGGCAAGTCTTGCGGCCCGGCACGCTCCCACGTAGGATGGCGGCAAGGAGCCGCCTGTGGTAACTGTGCTTTCGGTGGGAGGATCCATCATCTCACCCGACGCGGTCGATACGAAGCTGATAGTGGGTCTGCGCGATACGCTCATGCCCTTCATCAACGCGGGACGCCGTTTCGTTCTCGTAACCGGCGGCGGCGCGCCTGCACGGACCTACCAGCGAGCATATCGCGAGATCGCCGGCGATACCGACTCCGCGGAGCAGGATTGGATCGGCATCTCCGCCACCCGCCTCAATGCCCAGCTGCTACGCGGGGTGTTTCGCGCCGTGTGCCCGGACCCCGTGGTCACCGATCCGACAGCCGACATCTCCTTCGACGGCAAGGTACTCATCGGGGCGGGCTGGAAACCGGGGTTCTCCACCGATTACGACGCCGTTCTTCTCGCCGAGCGCTTCGGCGCGGACACCGTCATCAATCTCTCGAATATCGAGAAGGTGTACACCGCCGATCCGCGCACCGACCCGTCTGCCACGCCCCTCGACGCGGTGAGCTGGGAGGAGTTTCGCGCGCTTGTCGGGGATGATTGGGTACCGGGCAGCAACCTGCCCTTCGATCCGGTTGCCACACGCTACGCGGCGCAAATCGGCCTCAGGGTCATCGCCGCCGGCGGGCGCGATACGGAAAACCTCAGGCACATCCTCGCCGGCGAGCCCTTCCACGGCACCACCATCGGACCAACGTAGCCGGCGGTGCGCAGCAGCGCCCGCATACCCCCTTGCGCCGCCCGCGGCCGCCGCTACCCCAGCCGCTGCCGCTGACGGTAGCCTCGATACAGCTCCTCGAGCCGCGCCCGCTGCTCGTCGGTGAGACCCCCCGACCGCATCGCCTCGTAGCCGATACTCACCACCGCGGCCGAGATGTGCCGGGCATTGTCCATGCTTTCGATATCATCAATCGCCTCGCCGATGCGGCCGAGGCGGGCCGCGGCTGTCGCGATATCCCGCGAGGCGGTATTCTGTGCTCCGTCGCCCTCCGCGCGCGCCTC
>JAWLDL010000125.1:0-6583 GCA_041686675.1 Spirochaetia bacterium
TCGCTACCAAAGGACTCCACGACATCCGCGAGGCTCTCCGAATCCTCTTCGGTGTACTCCGACTCCTCGTCGGTATCGGGCTCGAGCTCTTCCTCTTCCTCGACTTCCTCGTCCGCCTCGGCGTCGCCCATTTCGAGCGGTTCCTCATCGAGAACGTCCTCTATACCGAGATCTTCGCTACCAAAGGACTCCACGACATCCGCGAGGCTCTCCGAATCCTCTTCGGTGTACTCCGACTCCTCATCGCCGACGTAGAATACGATCTTGCTGCAGTACGGGCAGAAAAGAATCCGGTCCCCCCGCTGTACATCATTCACGAACTGGTTCGGCAGGATCATCTGGCATCCCGAGCAGACGCCCTTCTTCAGCGGGACGATGCCTTCGCCCTCTTTGCTGCGAATGATGCGCTTGAACTTGAAGATCAGCTCTTCGTCGAGACCGGGGACAAGCTTTTTCTCGTCCTCTTCGAGCTCATCGAGGGTACGCTTCTTGGCCTCCGTCTCGTCCTTGATCTTGTCCTGTTCCTCTTTGACTTCCTGCTCCTGCTGCTCGATGAGGCTCTCCTCGCGGGAAAGCTCCTCCGACATCTCTTCGAGCACCTTGGTTTCCTTCTGCAGCTCTTTGCGCAAAGACTGTTCACGCTCGGAAGCCTCGCGAATCTCCTTGTCGAGTGCCTCGTACTCCCGCTGCGTCTGGATCAGGTCCATCTGCTGCTCGTAGCGCTCGCGTTCGCGCTCGGCCGCTTCCATCTTCTCGCGGAGATCGGTGATGCGCTGTTTGGTCTCGTCGTACTGGTTGTTCTTCTCGATGTAGGACTTCTTCATCCGATTGAGGAGCTCGGTCTTGGTGGAGAGCGCCTTGGGAAGGTCCTTGATCTCCGCCTCGATCTCGAACTTCCGCGAGAGGACGTCCTGGAGGTGTTTGAGTTTGTCGATGGTGTCCTGAATCATTCTATGCTCCTTATTACTGGTCGAGGTAGTCCTTGAGCCGCCGGCTACGCTTTGGATGCCTCAACCGCCGAAGCGCCTTCGCTTCGATCTGGCGGATGCGCTCACGAGTGACGTTGAAGTACAGGCCGACTTCTTCGAGCGTCAGCGAGTACCCGTCCTCGAGTCCGAACCGCATCTTGAGGACTTCCTGCTCGCGCGGAGGCAGCGTGCCGAGAACCCCCTGCAGCTGCTCCTGAAGGAGCGTGAAGGCGGTCTGGTGTGCCGGATTCTCCACATCCTTGTCTTCGATGAAGTCACCGAGCAGAGAGTCTTCCTCCTCGCCGATGGGGGTTTCGAGGGAGATCGGCTCACGGGCGACATTCTTGACGGACTTCACTCGCGCCACCGACCAGCCAAGCCGATCGGCGACCTCCTCATCGTTGGGCTCCCGCCCCAGCATCTGCATGAGCTGCCGGGATTCGCGCACGACTTTGTTGATCTGCTCGATCATGTGCACCGGCACGCGGATGGTCCGTGCCTGATCGGAAATGGACCGCGTGATCGCCTGCCGGATCCACCAGGTGGCATAGGTTGAGAACTTGTATCCTTTCCGATACTCGAACTTCTCCACTGCCTTGATGAGGCCGATGTTCCCTTCCTGCACCAGGTCGAAGAAGTGCAGACCACGGTTGGTGTACTTCTTGGCGATGCTCACCACCAGCCGGAGATTCGCCTTGATGAGGCGATCCTTGGCGTTCTGCATCATCTCCTTGCCGTGGGTAATCTCTTCCGACATCTCGAGGATTTCGTCGATCGAGTTCTCGAAACTGGTCTCCAGGTTATTGAGCTTCTTCTCGGTGATCTGTATCTGACGGATCTTGTCCTTGATCTGGTCGGCGCTCAGCCCGAGCTCCTCCTCGATTCGGATGCGCTCGGCCGTCACGGCAAGCCCCCGTCCGAGACTGCGAAGTTCCCGGAGATTCGAAACGCGAAGTCGCTTTTCGATGCGCTCCTGTTCCTTTCGGTACTTGCGGATCTTGCGCGCGGCGCTGATAAAGCGATCGGAGAAGTAGAGTATCTCTTCCTGATGTATCTCCACCTCGTGGAGTTTCTTCATCAGGTCTTTGCGCTTCCTCGCGAGAGCCTTGTCCTCGAAGAGCTCCCCGCCCTTGGCTATCACTTTCTCTTTCTGTTCGATATATCCGCGCAGATCGGGCAGTAGATCCTTCAGAGCTTCGCGGTAGAACTGCGACAGCCGTCGTCTCTCGGCGAGGAACTCGGAGATCTCCTTCTTGGTGAGGTTCAGCTCCTTGGGGTCCTGGCGGGAAAAGGCGCGCTGTGCAAGGTCAAAGAATTCCGGGATCAGGATTCCCGAGTTCTTGATGACCCGCTTTATGATGTTCTCGCCCTCCTCCATTTTCTTGGACAGCTCGACTTCCTGTTCGGCGGTGAGAAGGTTTTCCTTGCCGATTTCCCGGAGGTAAAGGCGGATCGGGTCATCGACCGCGCTGTCCTTCTCGCCCATCATGAGCTTCTTTTTTGTCTTTTCGTGTTTGGCCTCCGGTACGGGCTCCGGTTCCGCCTCGCCATCTCCGTCGGCGCCGGCTTCCTCCGTGGTCTCCTCTTCCTCTTCTACTGCCGATACATCTTCTTCTTCGAGCGTAACGTTATGCTTTGCCAATATTCCGATAACCTCCTCAATCTTCTCCGAGTTCACTACTGAGTCGGGAAGGAAGTCATTTACCTCGTCGTAGCTGACGCTGCTCTTGTTCTTGGCGTAATCTATGAGCTTCAGCATTGCCGGGTCATTTTGCAGCTCTGTCATCAATAAGCACCCTCAGCTTTCCAAGCTCGGCATCGAGGTACTGCTGTTCATGCAACAGCTCCATCTCCTCAGCGTCATCGGCTGTCTCGCCGCGACGCAACCGCGCTTCGATGCGTTTTCGTCGTTCCTGGAGGTTGCGCTGCTTTATTCTGTAGGAGGTATCACGAATGATAGCCTCACCGTTCAGCGCGAACTCGTCGGAGGAAACCCGTTCGACGATCAGTCGTCGCAGATCCTCTGTTTCGATGCGTTCGAGCAGTAGCTCCGTCGAATGCTCCCCTGCGCGAAAGCACTCCTCGAGAGCGACGAAGACCTCACGTGCGCGGTCGTCCCGGAAATCTTCAACGTTCAGTACCGTACGTACGAAGGAAAAAAGATTTCTGTTCGCGACCGTTGCAAGCATGAGGTAGAGATCGAATGAGATTGACTGCTCGACGGGTCGACCCGCGTATGCAGATGCACGCGTACTCCCCGCTTGGAAGTCGCGCTCAACAGCATCACGATCCACTCCAAGCGCGTCGGCTACGAGGTGTAACACTGCTTCCTGACGCACCGCCGACCCGATGCTCCTAATATATGGAAAAACCTCCCGCAGAACAAATTCTTTGCCGCGCGGTGTGTCGATATTCGTTCGACTTATTGCGCGTTCCACAAGATAATCAAACAAGGTTTTAGTATAAGTCAGACTTTTTTTCAATTGTTCGGCGCCTTCCTTCTCCAGAATGTCACCCGGGTCCTGGTCGGCAGGCAGCTGACAGACCCGTCCCTCGATCCCCGCCTTCTCCAGGATCTCGGCCGCGCGCCGTGCAGCATCGAGTCCCGCGGAGTCGGCGTCGAAAAGGAGGGTCACCACGCCCGCATAGCGCCTGATGAGCCTCGCCTGCCCCTCGGTGAAAGACGTCCCGAGTGGGGCCACCGCGTTTGGGACTCCGGCCTCGGCGAGGGCGAGAACGTCCATATAGCCCTCGCAGAGATAGACCTCCTCCTGCTCCCGGATGGCCTTCATGCCCTGATACAGCCCGTAGAGCTCGTCCCGCTTTCGGAATATCGGCGACTCCGGCGAGTTTATGTACTTCGGACCGTATTCGCCGAGACGACGGCCGCCGAAACCCACCACCTGCCCCCCGCGCGCATGTATGGGAAACATCACACGGTCGGAGAACAGTGCAACCTCGGGATACCGGCTCGAGAACAGGCCCGTCTGAGCAAGAAACTGCGGCGAGTACTGCTTCTTCCGAAGAAAATCGAAAAGCCATCGCCGGTCGGCCGGCGCGTACCCGACTTCGTAGCGTTCCAGCACCTCCTCGGAGATCTTGCGCCCGCGCATGTATCGGCGGGCCGCCTCCGCGCCGGCGGAGTTTACGAAAATGTGGCGAAAGCTGCCGGCAACCCGCGTGCTGAGCTCTTTCAACGCGTCACGAGTGCGGGATTCCTCGTCGGATTCGCCGGCCTCTACACGGACGCCCGCCCGCTCACCGAGGGCGCGGACCGCCTCGGGGAAGGACAGGCCTTCCATCTCCATGACGAACTGGAAGACACTGCCCCCCTTGCCACTCGAGAAGCAGTAATAGAGCTGCTTCTCGGGTTCCACGCTGAACGACGGAGTCTTCTCGCTCGTGAACGGGCTGAGCCCCCAGTAGCGCGCACCGCGCTTTTTGAGGGACACGTAATCCCCCACCACGTCCACGATGTCGACCTTGCGGGCGATTTCATCGATTACGTGTTTCGCTATCTTCAACGCGCCCTCTGTGCTTTCGACTCCAGCATCGTTATCGGATCAGAATGAACTCGACCCGCCGGTTTTTCCACCTGTTTTCCAGATCCGTGTGTGGAACCACCGGATCGCGTCCGCCACGCCCGAGTGTCGAGATGCGGTCCTCGCTCATACCCCGCTCCACGAGGGCGGCCTTCACCGCCTCGGCTCGTGCCTCTGAGAGTGGCTCGAGCTCCTCGACCTCCTCCCGTTCGGTCTGGGTGATGTTCACTGCGTGGCCTTCAATCCGGATCCGGTAGTCGTCATATTTCGTGAATACCTCCACCAGGCGCGAGAGAATCGCTGCATTCCTCGCACCCCGCTCGGTTGCCGTATCGGTTATGAGCTCCGGACTGTTCGGTGCGAAGGTGATACTTGCTATCTGCACCCGCAATCGATCACCGTCGCGGATCACCAGGATGTCCACCGGAATAACACCCTCGGTTACGGCGGTGTTGCCGAGTACGTCGGTCACCTCCAGGACGTAGGGATAGTCTTCGGCAGAGATGACAAGCTCCCCGTTCGCGGCACGACCGTCCCAGATGATCTCCTCGGCGGGCTCGCCCTCACCGGAGAAGTCGGTGAAGTAGTTGCCCTCCCGGTCGAGGACCCGCATCCGCCATGTCGCGATATCGCTTTCGTCCTCCACGCTGATGCCGATCGACAGCTCGTCGTCAACACCGTCGTTGTCGGGGGAGAACGGGACGGGGTCGAGGTCCACCTCGACCTCGGGGGCGGTAACATCGAGCCGGAACGGCGTCGTCTCTCCGCTCGGCCGGTCGCCCTTGGCGTACATCACCTCGAACCGGGCGGTATACTCCCCCTCCACAACGTCGCCGTTCTCATCGACGCCGCGCCACATGACTTCCGTACTGGCCTGGGCCGTCTCGCCCTCGAAGGTCCGCACGGGTGTGCCCGTCTCGTCGAGAATGTCGAGGGTCCACGACTCCACCCCGTCGAGAAGATTCGTATACATCGTGAGTGTCACCGCCTCACGGAAGTCGTCGCCGTTGGGTGAAAAACCCGTCACGTCGGAGGTGACAAAGACCGCCGTGCGCCGCGTGTCCACCTCCAGCCCGGGGAGGGTCTCGGTGGTCGTGTTTCCGGCCGCATCGGTGGCGGTAACTTCGTAGCGGTAGGTTCCGTCGGGTACCATGTTGCCCGAATCGTCACGGCCGCTCCACTCGACCTCGGGAAGCGTCTCTTTCCAGAACCAGGTGCGGACCGCCTCATCATCGGAGTTGACGATACGCGCCTCCCACAGTCGTTCGTTCGAGGAGTTCTGGCGAATGACCACCGTGTCCTTGTTGCCGTCGTCATTGGGAGAGAACAGGGTGTACTCGGCTGCCAGCTCCGCCCGCGGATACCTCGTGTCGAGCTGTATCGCGGACGTGGTCGCCTCGATGAGATCGCCGTCGCGATAGGAGACTGCAAGCCGTGCCCGGTAGCGGTCGTCGTCGGCTCGCTCGCCGTCATCGGTGAACCCGTCCCAGACGAATGCGTCCTCTATCGGCCCGGTGCCTGTGATGGTGCGAACCGCTGTCCCGGTTTCGGTCTCAATGGTCAACGTGTAACTCTCCACGTTGCGGTTCTCCTGCACCTGCGGAAAGAGCTGCACGCGGTCCCGCGTGCCGTCGGCGTTGGGCGAGAAGGCCTCGTACTCGGCGGAAAGCAGAACCTCCGCCTCCTCGGTGTCGAGCACGAACTCCACGGTCCCGGACCCCCCGGTATTTCCGGCGCGGTCCGTTGCCACGAGGCGATAGCCATAGCGGCCGTCCTCGGCCAGCTGACCGTCGGCCCGGCGGCCGTCCCAGCTGGTGCTGAGGTCCGCGGTTTCGCGGAAGGTGAATGTCCGGACAACCTCGCCGTTTGCCCGCGTAACGCGGCCCTCCCACAGCTGTTCGACCGACGTCTCCTGGTCGAAGGTGATCACATCACGGTTTCCGTCTCCGTTCGGCGAGAATGCTTCGAAGTTCGAGCGCACGGTGGCACGCGGCGGTGTGACGTCGAGGGTGAACGACGGAGATGTCGCCTCAGGCTGGTTGCCGCTCTGGTAGACGATCGCGAGCTCCGCAC